>QNBK01000009.1 GCA_003644105.1 Spirochaetota bacterium
AACAGATGCCGTACCGGCATTCCCCGGAGAACAGATTATTGAATCGACAGATGAACTTTCTGAAAAGGACTGAGCCAGGGCATGTTCCCGGCCGCCGGAACCGATAATAAGTATTGTTTGTCCCATACCCTGACGATTATACCGAAGGCCGGATTACAAGCCAAGCAAGGATTTAATCTCTGATATTACCTAGTTCGCGCTCTGTATATCCCGGTCGTAGAGTTTCTGAAAGTAATCTTTGTGATTCTCTTCTTCAACAATCAAACGGCTGAACACATCAATTAAAGTCCTATCATCGGTATCTGCTTTGAGGCCGGTGTAAAGAGCCGCAGATTTTCTTTCCCGCTTAATCGCTGTAATCAGAATATCCTGATAGGTCATATCCTCTGTAGGAGGCGAAGAAACCAGAAAGTCATCCAGATGCAGATCTGAAGGAATGGATGTTGAAAGCCTTGCAGGCTCCTGATTGCTTTTGACGCCTTCAAGGAGAGTGACATGACCTCTTTCCATGTCTTCAAACTCACCCATCAGCTCTTTTTGACTGGCAAACTTCGCTATTCTTTGCAGATCCCGGTAGAAAGCAACAGCTTCCTTCTCTCTACTGATAGCAAAATCCAACGCTTCGCTAAATGTGGCAAGTGCCATTTCAGGCCTCCTTCTTCATCAGAAAACGATCGATACTCAATGCCGCAGCATGTCCGTCCCCGATTGCACTGACAGCATCCTTACGGCTGTTGACAATATCACCGCCGGCAAAGATTCCCGGATTCCCGGTCTGTCCTCTCTCATCAACAACAGGTTTGTAGCGTTTAACAGCCACACCGGATTCGGATTCTTCGGGAAGATACGGAAGGTTTGTTCCCTGTCCGACTGCGGAAATCAGTGAATCACATACGAATGTATGAATTTCACCCTTAATAGGCTGTGGCCGCGGCCTGCCGCCGTCAGGATCGTCTACCATCTCAGCCATATTCCAGACAAATCCAACCTTGCCGTCTGCAGCATCTTCAACCCGTAAAGGTATGGCCTGGGGAATGATGGTGATGCCCTCTTCGGCTGCTTCTTCAATTTCTTCAATATCCGCCGGCATATCCACTACCCGTCGCCGGTATAAAACGGTTACTTCGGCACCGTAGCGTCTGGCGGTTCTGGCAGCATCCATAGCCACATTACCACCGCCGATTACACCGACGGTTTTACCAAGTTTTGGATCTTTACCTGCGGTTACCTCGTCAAGGACAGCTAAACCGCCGAAAACACGGGGATTATCCTCTCCGTCTATTCCCAGCTTGTAAGGATCGGAAAGTCCTGTTGAGAAGAACAGGGCATCGTAATCCTTTTCCAGATTTTTGAAGGATTCGGCATCAACATTTATGCTGTAACGGATCTCAACGCCAAGGCCCCGGATATATTCGATATCCTTGTCCAGCTGATCGTAGGGCAAGCGATACTCGGGGATACCGTAGCGGAGCATTCCGCCTCCGGCTTTCCTGGCTTCCAGTACTGCGACATCATGTCCCAGCATCCGCAGGTAGTATGCCGCGGTGAGTCCACCGGGGCCGGCACCGATAACGGCAATCTTCTTTCCGGTATTTTCCTCGGGGCGAGGCAGGGCTTTCCCATAATCTTCCAGCTCAACCTGATCGGCGATGTACCGTTTGAGCCAGCGGATTGCCACTGAATCACCGTTATGTCCGATGGAACAGACTTCCTCGCAGCGGTGTGTACAGATTCTTCCACAGGAAGCGGGGAAGGGATTGGTTTCATACAGAAGGCGCATACCTTCATCGATATTGCCTTCACGGACAGCTCTGATATAACCGGGTATATCCATGTGAGCCGGGCACTCTGCCACACAAATACCGCATTCCACGCAGCGGTCGGCTTCTTTAACAGCCTGTTCGGCAGAATAACCCTTAATCATTTCAACAAAGCTTTTCAGACCTTCTTCCACTGACAGAGCCGGCATTTCCACCCGCTCTTCCTTGAGAAGACTATAACCCTCAGGACGGGAATAACCGGTTTCCGCATTGTCCCATTCTTTTGAATCGTAACCGGGAATAAAGCGGTAGACGTCCGGATCGTTGTCGGTCCAGACGTATCGGTTGCTCATTGTGAGTGATCCTGTTGTACAGATATCCACACACAGGGCACACCAGCAGCAGCGGCCGTAATCAATCTGAGGTCTCAGACCGCTGTCTCCGCCGTCGCCCTGGACACCGTCTACAGGTACCATATCGATGGCGGCATTCTGACAGATGGTTTCACATGTACCGCATCCGATGCAGGTATCTCCGTCATTTTTGTGAAAACCGCGGTATCGATCGGCACCGGGGCGATCATCAATCGGTTTTTTAATTGTCCAGGGCTTTTCAAACGCCCTTTTCCATACGGCAAACGGCGCGATGATGTCTTTTATACTCATCGTCTTACCTCTCAATCTCAGGGGGATAGGTGTGAAGTGATACCATTAAACCAGCGGTATCAGCGATGTTGGTTCCCGGGGCCATATGCTCAAACAGGGCAACGGCATGAGTGTAACTGGGTCCTCTGACATAAACCCTTCGCGGCTTATCCGAACCGTCCGATACAATATAGTAGCCGTATTCACCACGGGTACATTCTGCCGACAGATAAGTTTCTCCAGCGGGAATCTTCCAATGCAGGACATTGGGAGGTGATACATGAACGGGGCCTTCGGGCATTTTATCAATCATCTGACGAATAAGAGAAATGGATTGTCTCATCTCAGCGGCCCGCAGCCGGGTTCTTCCGAAAATGTCAGAATCAACACCGATTGAAATCCCGGTGATAATATCAAAATCCAACTTATCATAGATAAGATAGGACCGGTCTTTTCTGATATCTCTGGCCACACCAGAAGCACGGGCATTGGGACCGGTAATTCCGTAATAATCCACCATATCAGGGGTAATTACGCCAAGTCCCACGGCTCTTTTCTTGAAAACGGCATTGTTAAATAGGACGAGTTCAATGTCATCCAATACCTTTTCAACGTTCTTCAGGGTGGTAAGCACATGAGAGAACCAGCCCTGGGGCACATCCCCACGGACACCACCGGGAACAATGTACATGTGGTAGATCCGTCCACCGGTAAGCTCCTCAAACAGGTCGAGCATGAAGTCCCTCATGGTAACGGTCCACTGACCAATGGTACCCATTCCGAAAGCACCGGCCTGTCCGCCGAGCCACATCAGAAAACTTGTAAGTCTGGCCATTTCAAGATTCAGAGTTCTTATCCATACAGCACGTTCAGGAATCTCTATACCCGCGAGTTCTTCGGTTGCTGCGGCATACAGGTATTCGTTGAAATCAGGCTCGGGAACACAAATGCGGCAGACCAGGGGAAAGTTCTGAATCCATTTCCGCCGCTCCATAAGCTTTTCAAAACCGCGATGCAGATAACCAACATGAGTTTTCAGATCAACTATTTCATCTCCGGAAGTAACAAGTTCCAGAGCCATATTACCCGTTACACCGGGATGCTGTGGTCCCTGCCACACCTTCATGTAGCGTCCGCTCTCCAGATCGAAGTTCTCGACTCCTCCGGTATGAACGGGAAATTTTTCACGATCAGGCATTTGTGTCACAGATCGGCCCTCCCGGGGTATTGAGTTTTCTTCATATGCTCAGCGGGATCGTGAGTTTCACGCCCCGGCCTTGGAAAGTAAGTTTCTTCCGAGTATTTTCTCGTATCAAAATCACGTCTCATCGGTGGCGGCCCTGCCCAGCTTTCCAGAGCAAATGGCCTATTGACTCCAGGAGAACCGGGAAATTCAATTCCGAACATTTCACGCAGTTCTCTCTGGTATGTAGCCACAGCAGCCCAATGATTATGCATGGAGTCCATAACCGGATTCTTCCGGTCAATTTTAGTTTTAACTCCAAGGTCGTGTTTTTTCTCATGATTTCTGAGCATATACACAATCTCGAACTGTTCATCCTCCAGGCGGTCTACACAAGTGATGAAGCTCAGATGAACATACCCTTCATGGTCCCTCAGATAGGCGACTGCATCGGGAACATCAATTTTGTCACATTCAAGAAAAGCCAGATCGGTCCGTTGTTCGCTAATCTCAATAACTTTATATCTCTTATCCATTTCAGCCCGGAGGGCTTTCAAGTCAACCATAATCCCTCCCTACCAGTTGTAGTCCGGCATATTCCAGTCTGTGATAATCTTCTTCTGATTAGCTTTGTACCAGTCGAAGTTCCGTGCGTAGTCGTTGGCGCCTTCCGCCTCTCCATCCAGAATCCGCTGCTTGAGAGCTTTAATCCCGGCCAGCAGAGCCTCGGGGCGTGGCATACATCCGGCAATATAGACATCCACCGGAATGTATTGATCCAGACGATTGATGGTGTTGTACGAATCCCAGTACATACCGCCGTTTACGGTACAGCTGCCTAAACCCAGGACAAACTTGGGGCCCTGCATCTGCTCGTAACTTCGCACGATACGCTTGAGGGTTTTTACCGAAGCGTAACCGCCTATGATAAATAGTCCGGACTGCCGGGGAGTGGGTCTCGGCTGTACACCGAAACGGTACATATCATAACGGCTGGTCATAAGAGGGCGAAGTTCAATGGCCCCGCAGCCTGTTCCAAAACCCAATATCCAGAGGCTGTTTGCCCTGCCCCAGTTCAGGAAGTTTTCCCAGATACCTTTAACCGGTTCCACAACTTCAGGACGGGCATCACAGAAATAGCCCTTGTCTGAAGCGGGTAAGTCAAGGTTTGGAAGTACTGGTTTATCTGTTTTCGTTTTCATTTAATCTCTATTGCTCCTATAACCTTGCTAAAAACAGGCCGGCAAGTCCGATCAGTGTGGGCACAAAGAGAAAAAACCGGATGGACTGATCTGTCCGGAATCTCGGGAATGACACACCCACAAACACGGTGATGAAATACAGCAGGAATGTTTTAATTACCATTGTAACAACACCTAACGTGACACCAAGCCATACAGGAACGGCGTGAAGCACAGAAGCGGAAAGCGCATACAACACTCCTTCGGTTGCCGAAGCACCTCCGAAAAAGAGATTCACATACAGCACCAGCTTGGCCGCATTGAAAATGGATCTGTTGGTCTGCAGCATACCCAGCAGACCGCTATGATATTCTGTCGGCGGGCCGATTGGGATTTCCTGGGGTGCAATAACCACACTGAAGGGGTTGTGCATGGACATACCGAGGAACGCGATGATTGCTGCGATAACCGCCAGAGGATTGGTAATCATGGACCAATTCGCTATTCCGCCCTGCTGAGCTTGTACAATTGCTGTAATTGAGAGGGAATTGTGCTTAATTGCCAATGCCAGTACAGAAAGTATAAAGGGCATTTCAAAAGCCGACATCTGTGCCAGCCCGCGGCTGACACCGATGGGACTGTAAGGATGCCCCGACTGACCGGCTCCCAAAGCCATACCCAGCTGGCCGAAGAAGATAAAATACATCACCAGGAGAATGTCACCTGAAAAACTGAAATTGGCAAAAAGCGGTGAATTCAGTATTGCGGGAATGAACAGGAAGGTTCCCAGTCCACCTGCAAGACGGAACACCGGCCCGAGAAAAAACATCACACCATGGTGGACGGCTGTCCGCCTGGCATTGTTTTTAAGAATGTCGATATAAGGCTGATAGACAGGCTGCCCGATACGTCCCTGAACCCGGGCTCTTATCCGGGCCATGCTGCCTGCCAGAAGAAAACCATAATTGATGAAGATGAACACCGAAAATGCGGCTGCTCCGATCTGACCCAGAATTGTCATGCGAAAACCCCCGCAAATAGAGCCGCAGCCATCGTGAATAACACGATATGCAGGGCATATGTCTGTCCGTTACCCGTATAAAGGCGCCGAAAAGCTGATGATACAGCAGTAACACCGCCGGCACTGCCTTCCCAGAATTTTCTTCCCAATGGATTCATTAGAGATCCAAGTGCTTTACGGTACGGGGCAAAAAAGTTATGGGCATAATGAGTTGTTTCAGGCCGGTACGGGCGCTCAGCTGCAAAAACGATGTTGAACTGCTTCACTTTTCGTGTTTTCCGGCCAGTTCCGATAAGCAGCAACACCAGCGGTATCATGAAAACACCCATAGTGACATACATCACCCAGCTGCCGTTCCAATAACCGATAGCACTCATCAGAGTAGAACCTTCAAATCCGATAACCGCCGGCATTAATTCTCCTACAGCTGCAATGATGGGTTTGAGTATCACCGTCGGGAAGGCACTGATCAGCATTATTAATGCAATAAGAACAATCTGCGGCAGTATGAGCCAGAACGGTGCTTCTTTTATTCCCAGAGAATCGTCTTTTCTCTGTCCGAGAAAAATGGAGTGTATCAGACGGTAAAGGTAAAGAAAGGCAATTCCGCTGGAAAACATAGCCAAAGCGGCTTGAACAGGCCTGCCGCCTTGAATCAATGCGGAGTAAACCAGCCACTTTCCGCCGAAACCCGAAAGAGGGGGAACGCCGGCAAGGGCGATGATAGCAATCAGAACAGTGATAAATGTTATGGGCATGGGTGCAATCAAGCCCCCCATTTTATACATCAGCCTGGTTTTCACCCGGTAGATTACACCTGTAATTGCCAGAAAAAGCATGGCTTTAAAAAGGAAATGGTTAATTGAAAGATAGATAGCTGCTGTCCAGCCGAAGTGGTCGAACAGACTGAAAGCGAGAATGATATATCCCAGCTGACTGATGGAACTCCAGGCCAGAGTGTATTTGATATCCTCCTGAAAAACGGCGACTATTGTCGCAACAAGTGCTGTCAGGACACCGATCCACCCGAGTATACCGGAGAGAAAGGAAAAAGGCCCGCTGTTAAAGGCCTGCAGCCACAGCTCAGGACCGTCCAGGCCGTAAATACCGGGAAGTATCCTGATACTGAAAATCATCATGGCCCAGATTCCGGCTTTACTAATTACCGACGAAAGGAGACTGGTTGCATCATTATCGGCCTCGGCATAGGAGCCGGGAACCCAGACATGCAGCCCCAGAGCACCGCTTTTGGAAAGAAAGGCTATTACCACAAGAATAGCTGCAACTGCTGGAGAAAGAACTGTCGTTGTACCGATTGACATCAGAACTGTCATCAGCAGGTAACCGCCGCCCAGGGCGAACAGCATTCCGGTTCTCGCCGGACCTGCGGCTCTTTTTCCCTGCAGAGCAATCAATACAGCACCGACTGACATCACTTCCCATGCCATAAAGATTTCAAGTGGAGTCCTTGCAAGAACCAGAGCCCCCAGGGAGAGCACCGTCATCAGGGAAAAGGCCCAGAAGCCCGGTCTGCGGTCTTTCCGGTACAGTCCTGCAAAGAGATTCAATGAACCACCTCCGAGAAACAGCATCGCAAAAATCTGATCGATACCTTCGGTCCGGGGCCATATCCACCAGGCTGCGGCAGCTGATACAAGAACTGCCAGAAAACCGCGGACTCTTCCGGGAAGAAAGGCGAGGAGCAGCATAAGCAGTGCAGCGGCAAAAGGTGCCATAGCAATTACATTAAAAACACCGGCCATATATGCCCAGGCTGCCGAAAGTCCGCCAAGGGCCAGTGCAGGTATCACAACCCACAGGGATGTTGAACTTTTCAGTAAAGATGAGACTTCAGCTGCCGGCGAATCCGTCAGGATATCAGGCCCGGCTCTTTTACCGACTACCAGGCTGTCTCCATTGACTGTATCGGCGCCGCCATCGGTACACTCGGCTTTGGTTTTCTTTACCAGCCATGTGAACAAGTAGGCAGCTTCAAACAATGAGCCCAGAAATAAAGCGGTGAGAATCCACCAGGAGCCGCCTGTTACCAGCAGTTTCACCAATTCCATCTTCGCAAAGAAGGAGGGGAAAGGCGGTAATGCCAGAAGGGACATTACAAATATTCCCGCCAGAGCTGATGGCAGAACTTTATGAAGAAACCCGTTTCCACCTTCACCTTTGCTTTTATCTGCAAGCCCTGATAACCAGAATAATCCCGCTTTGGCAAATAGATGGGTTAATAACAGACCGCCGACAATGAACCATGCGGCAGTTTCAGGCATTCCTGTTCCCCGTACTGCGAACCAGGCAAATATCACAAGCCCGATCTGACCGGTTGAGGAATAACCGAACATTCTTTTCTCATCCTTCTGCCTCATACCCATCAGGTTGGCAAAAAAGAACGTTAACATTCCGATTCCGCCGAGTACCGCAGCAAGACGGTCACCGAACAGTGGACTGATTTTCGTAAAAGCAATAAACACGGCTGAAGCCTGGGCGGATGATAATAAAGCACCGATCCCCGAGGGAGCTTCCTGGTAGGCATCCAGAGCCCAGCCGTTGGCTGGAAATGGCTTCAGTTCAATAAGCATGGATATGGCAAGAATGAAGACTGCAGAAGCACCGACAGTCCCGGCAAGACTACCGCTTCCGGCAGCTGCAGCCATTCCGTCAATATTCAGAGTTCCAGTTAAGCGGTAAAGAAAAACCGTGCCGATAAGAAACAGGATGGAAGAGATTCCGCCGGCAATCATGTACTTGAACCCGGCCTGCAGTGATCGTTCCCCTCCTCGGCCGATCAGCCCGTAGACTGCAATCGAACTGATTTCAAGAAATACAAAAAGGTTGAAAAGGTCTCGAGTGAGTATCAGGCCGGTAACACCCAGTGCCAGAACAAGGTAGAGCATACGGTCGTACATCCCGTCTTCTTCCCGATGTATCATATAAGAACCGCCGATCAACAGCACCAGAGCTGCAGCGCTCCATACCGCCGCTTCAGCCAGACCTATCCGGAAATTAATGGAAAACGGAGCTTTAAAACCGGCGGTGGCAACTTCCAGATCCGGAGCACCATTGAGCAGATTCACAAGGATTCCGCCGGAAATTACAAGAAGCAGGGTAAGAGCCGCCAGAAAAATCAGCCGGGCCGGTTTTAACCCGGCCTTCTCAAAAAGCGGCATGGTGAATGCAGTACCCATCAGTACTGCCAGAGCTATTAACGGATTCACAGGGCATTCTCCTTGAAATCTTCAATCAGTGCAGATCCACGGGAGGAATAAAGTCTGACGGCGTAGGCAAGCATCAGAGCCGTAACGGCCAGGCCGATAACAATAGCTGTCAGAACCAGTGCGGAGGGAATCGGGTCAACAAAATGGGTTCCAGGCGTAATAGAGGAATCCAGTATCGGTGCCGTCGCTCCCTCACGGTAACCCAGGCCCACAATGATGAGGTGAGTCCCCGTATCCATTATTGAAAAACCGATAATCATCTTAATGAGGTTCCGCCGGGTAAGCAGACCCCACAGGCCGATAAGAACCAGCAGGGCTCCTACTGAAACGATAATTTGAATAATCATGCAGTTACCCCTTCTCTGCGTACCTTGCAGCGCATGGCGTCAAGAATACCGAGGAGTTCCGCACCTACTTTTAACCCTATAAGACTGTAGATTACGGGAATGGCTCCGGCGCTGAAAAGGCGTCCGAAATCCCCCTGAGGAAGAAATCGGGGGTCCAGGAATCCTGCTGCCCAGATAAGGCCCGCAAGGGCTACGGCAACGTATGCAAAACCCGAAAGTGATTCAACCAGGGACATTACCGTATGGTTGAAGCTGTCTACAGATCCGGAGAGCAGCAGAAGAAGGAAGCCGGTGGCAATAACCACACCACCCTGAAAACCACCGCCGGGGGTTAAATGACCATGTAGGAAGATGTAAACACCGTAAAGAATAATCAGGGGGAATAAGAAACC
The DNA here is from genome assembly GCA_003644105.1 of Spirochaetota bacterium. Classification (GTDB taxonomy): domain Bacteria; phylum Spirochaetota; class Spirochaetia; order DSM-2461; family DSM-2461; genus UBA2779. The sequence continues at coordinate 9,756 of QNBK01000009.1, forward strand.
GCCCCCTGACTTCAGAATCTCAGAGGATTTCCAATGGGAAACACCCACCTCATTACCGGTTCTTTTCAAAAGCAGTCCCACTGCAGCGGTTGCTGCAAATAGCACCGCAACTTCACCCAGAGTATCTAACCCTCTGTAAGTTACGATAATACTGGTAACCAGATTTGCAGCTCCAAGTTCTCCGGGAGCATTCTCAATATACTTTGAAGCCAGCTCAGGAAGTGCCTCTTCAGTGGGGAGATTCAGAACAAAGGGAAGCAGCACCGCGGCTGCACCCAGCAGGGCAATAATTGCCAGAAATCTTTTAATCACGGGGATCCTCCTTTTTTGTACCCCTCATTCGTGAGAGGGCATAGAGGAAAACCACTGTAGTAAGGGCGGAACCGATTGCCGCTTCCGTCATGGCTACATCCGGTGCTGCCAGCAGCAGGTAAAGGACACTGGCCAGCAGACTTACCGCTCCGGCTGCAATAACAGCGGCACTGAGGCTCTTCATATAAAGAGCTGTTCCTGCGGCGGCCAGCATCAGCACTCCAAGAATAATTACGATAAAAATATTCATACTGTCTCCTCCTCGTCCTCACAAGCTCCTGCCAGTTCATCACATGCGGCCCGTTCACCAAGGGTAATCCCGGCATGGTGAGCGGCCCTGGCAAGAGCATGAGAAGAAAGAGGATTGGAAAAAATAACAAAGAGGATGAGCAAAGCGGACTTTCCAATCCAAAGGGGTTCCGCCATGGCAAGACCGATAAGAAACAACATGGTTCCCAGAGTTGTGGCTTTGGTACCGGCCTGCATACGATCGTACATATCGGGCATACGGATGAGACCTAAAGCTGCCAGGAAGAGAAAAAAAGATCCAATGATGGCAAATATGCCTCCGAGAATTTCCATCCTACAATCCCCTTTCCAGATACCGGGCTATGGCCACAATGCCGACAAAACTGATGAGCCCGTAGACAAGGGCAACATCCATATAGATGCCCCGGCCCGTACTCAGTGCAATCCAGCCGATTAACGACAGAGAAATTATCGTCATAGCATCCAGGGCAACAGCCCTATCGCCGACTGTCGGTCCCAGGAGCAGACGTACAATCGCCAATACCAGGGAAATAAGCATGATAACTGCTGCGATATTGAATAATTGATCAGCCACAGATTACCTCCAGAAAGCCTTCAAATCCGGCTACAATTTTTTCTGTTCTTTCCTTGTCGTGAATACCTTCAACTTTAATCCAGTGAACATAAAAATCTTCACCATCCGACTCAACGGTGATTGTCCCCGGGGTGAGGGTGATGGAATTGGCCAGCAGCAAGCGGCCAAGTGGCGTTTTCAGTTTTGTTTTAACCCGGACTATCCCCGGCTCTATCGGCAGTTTTGGGTGAAGAACCCTGAAAGCCACATCAACATTGGCCTTTAAAAGCTGCCAGAGAAAATAAAAGAGGTAGACAAAACCGAAAATGAAGGCCTTGGGGGTCCAACGGAAGTCCCCAAGGATTCCGATACCCGGCAGGGGAAGAAGAATAAGAACAAGGGCTGTTATTCCTCCGGCAATAAGTTCCTGAGAATCAAACGGATATGTTAGCAGATACCAGATACACAGAGTCAGTATCAGCAGAATAACCCGCGCTTTGAAGTTTCTCATATCCACCTCCTCAACGAATGAAGGACGTCATTCTTAATAACATTGGAAAACTGATGCAAGTTAGTAGCTCCATATATAATTTTATGTATATAAATTAATATTTATTTAATTAGTATACTTTATTACGCAGAAAAATCACTGTCAAGTAATGTTTATGGAATTACTTATAGATAAAAGAGATATTAGTATTAGCTAATATTATTTTGACTTCTTTTTCATATGTATTAATGCCTGAAGTGCCGCCGACCGGTGAAAACCATCGGGATACCTGCCTCATCACAGAATCTGATGGAATCCTCATCCCGGAGGGATCCACCCGGCTGAATCACGGCGGATATTCCTGCGGCAGAAGCAGCCTTCACCGCATCGTCAAAGGGAAAAAAGGCATCAGACGCCATTACGGCTCCGGAAGCATCTTTACCTTCGAGAGCCCTGATGGCGTTTTCCACGGCACCGACACGGCTCGGCTGTCCGGTTCCGATGCCGGTGGTTTTTAAACCTGAAGCAAGGACAATACCATTTGACTTCACATGCTTTACCACTTTCCAGGCAAAAGCTAAATCACGCATCTGATCGATAGTTGGTTTTTCTTCAGTCGGAACAGTCCACTCAGACTCCGGAAGAAAACCCCGGTCCACTTCCTGCAGGCAGATACCGCCGTCCACCGGCAGAGCCTCCCATCGGTCGGAAGCAGGTCTGAGAATGGAAAGCACTCGAAGGTTTTTTTTCTTCCTGAACACACTAAGAGCTGCTCCTGAATAACCCGGCGCCGCAATTACCTCAAGGAAAAGCTTTGAAAGGGAGAGTGCTGTAGTCTCATCCACCTCCCTGTTGAACGTTACAATACCGCCGAAGATTGATACCGGATCGGCATCCCTGGCCTTTTCCCATGCATCCAGAGTTGAAGCTCCCAGGGCGGCACCGCAGGGGGCTGCATGTTTTACACCCACACAGGCGGTATCTTCAAATTCGGATACGGATCGCCAGGCACCATCAAGATCCCTGATATTATTGAAGCTGAGTTCTTTGCCCTGGTGCTGAACCAGATCGCTCAAAGCTCCAAAGGCTGCAGAGGAAGAGGGGGTGTACCAGGCGGCTCTCTGGTGGGGGTTCTCTCCGTATCGGAGTTCAGACGATTTTCTGTAAGAACCGGTAAGCCACTCCGGAGTGTCCTTATCCCCGAGTAAACTGGCTGCAACCGCCGCATCGTATGCAGAGGTGAGAGCAAAAACCTTTCCAGCCAGTTTTCTGTTAGTGGCCGAAGAAAGACCCTTCCCGGATTTCCACTCGCTCATCAGATCTTTATAATCTGAAGGATCTGTTACAACAGTCACAAACTTGTGATTCTTTGCAGCGGAACGCATCATCGTCGGACCGCCGATATCAATAAACTCAATCAGCTCATCAAGGGGGAGATTTTCACCGGATTTTTCAAAGAAGGGGTACAGGTTCACCACCACAACATCAATGGGGTTGATACCCAGTTCTTTCATTGTTTTTAAATCACCCTCATCATCCCTGCGGCCCAATAAACCACCATGAATCCTGGGATGGAGAGTTTTTACTCTACCATCGAGAATCTCATCTGCCTGTGTGTAGCTGGAGACTTCAGTAACATCCAATCCCGCTTCTACCAGAACTTTAAAGGTTCCTCCGGTCGATAACAGTGAAAATCCTTCGCCTATAAGAAATAGGGCGAAATCTGCAATTCCTGTTTTATCAAAAACACTTAAGAGGGCATGTTTAGTCATAAAAACTCCTGCAATGACTTTTTGTAGATATTTCAAATCCCGATGGGCGTTTTGCTAGTTCGTGGAATTCGGACCGTAAATTCTGTGCCGGAATCGGTGTTTGAAGTAAAGGAAACCGAGCCATGAAGGTACTGTTCTGTTATCAGACGCATGCTGTAGATACCGATACCCCTGCCCGGGCCTTTGGTGGAAAAAGAACGCTGGAAAATCCGGGATTTCACCTCTTCGTTCATACCCGTGGGATTCCATGTTTTAAATACAATATCCCCGGATTCATAATTCATTGAAAAACGTATCTCTCCTCCGGATTCCGTTGCCTCCAGGGCATTCTTCAACATATTCAGTAATACCCGCTTGAGAAGGGAGGGATCGGTGAGTATGCCGATAGATGGACTTCCCGCATTGGAAACAATGCTCTTCCCATTAGCTTGTCTCAATGCTTCGGCTGCGGTTCTTGCTTCAGTAAAAAGAACGAGAGATTCAATTAATTGCAGGTTAACAGCCAGAGTTGAGGATTCTGCTTCAATCAGCTGCTGCTGGCCGCGGATCTCTTCAATAAGAAATGAACTCTGGTCTACCAGCAGCTGAGCCGCATGATTAATATCATTTTCATTTTTTCTGGAATCGCTGAGGTACAGTGCCAGATTTTTCAGGCCGCTGGCGGTGTTCATCACATCATGAAAGAAGGTTCTTTCCAGACCCTCCCTTCTTTTTCTGGAACTGATGTCATCAAAAAAAACAATCAGGTACCGCTCATTTCCAATATTAAGAGGAGAAGCAGTAACATTGGTATCAAAAGCGATAAATCCTTCTTTCTGCTTTATGAGAAGGCCAGCCTCCCGGGTTACCCGTTCTCCGGTTTTCAGTGCTTCCAGAATTGCAGCAACAGCCCCGCAGAATCGGCAGTTTTGCCCTGTTCCGCAGCCTCCGGGATGATCGTGGGCGTTGGTACATCCCAGCATTTCCCCCGGACGTTTACCGATTATATCGACAGTATCACGCCCGAGATAGGAATAAAGCTCACTGTTGCCGTAAACAATCTGTCTTGCAGTGTTCGTCACCACAGCGATATACGGCGCCGCATCAAGTACATCGATAATTCTTCCGGTAGTTCTGATAAGAGTGGATTGCCTTTTAAGCTGAGAAGAATCAAACCTGAATGCCGGAGCAAAATCAGTATCTCTATTTTCGAGTAGTGACTGCATGCGTCTCATTATACCTCTAAAATTAAACCATATGAAAGCAAGAATTAATAATGAGCTCTTATCCGCTATTCGGCTGTGAAAGAATCTGTAAGATCGGCCAGAATCTTCGGATAGAGTTGGTGTTCTTCAATGAGTATTCGAGCAGCCAGACTATCAGGTGTATCGTTTTTTAATACCTTTACCCGGGACTGACCGAGTATCTTTCCGCCGTCGATGGAGTCAGTTACAAAATGCACCGTACAACCACTTTGTTTCTCCCCTGCATCCAATACAGCTTTGTGTACTTGTTCCCCGTACATACCCCTCCCTCCATACTCAGGCAGGAGTGAGGGATGTATATTGACCATCCTGCCGGTCCATTCCCGGGTAAGCTTCCCGCTTATGATACTCAGCCAACCGGCGAGTGCTGCAATATCGATTCTTCGATCTGAGAGCTGACGGCCCAGAGCCTCTGATAACTTCTCCCCATTGTGCTTTCCTTCCAGTAATACGGTTTCCAATCCCCAGGCTGCTGCTCTCTCCAGGGCTTTACAGGAACGGTCTGCAACACACAGCACAGGTTGAAGATTTCTCAGCAATCCCCCTTCATAGGCATCAAGTATGGCCTGCAGGTTTGAGCCGTTCCCAGAGGCCAGAACCGCTAAACGTAGCATACCCCTCCCTGTCCCTTGTGAATCCTGCCGATAATCCAGGATTTTTCTCCCGATTCATCAAGAACATCTGAAACAGCTTGTGCAACAGGCTCGGAAACAATCAGAGCAAACCCTATCCCCATATTAAAAGTACCTTTCATCTCCCCTTCAGGTACTCCCAGGGAGCGAATATATCCAAAGATATCCGGCTCAGCCCATGCGGTTGTATCAACATGAGCCTCAAACACTTTGCGGTTGAATGCCCGGGGAAGGTTTTCCGGCAGACCGCCGCCGGTGATATGGGCCATTCCTTTAATGTCAAAATCACTATCCAGCAGTTTTCTCACAGGAGAGCCGTAAAGCCGGGTTGGAATCAGCAGCTCATCAATAACAGGTCTGCCCTTGAAATCCACAGTGGTATCGGTAAACAAAGCACGTACAAGGCTGTATCCGTTGGAATGCAGCCCATTGGAAGCAATTCCAATAATCACATCCCCCTCACCTACCCCGGAACCATCCACCATTTTCGAACGTTCCACTGCACCGACGGCAAATCCGGCCACATCGTAATCACCAGAAGTATAAAAACCGGGCATTTCCGCCGTTTCTCCACCGACAAGGGCGCAGCCATCCTCCCGGCAGGCCCCGGCCATACCGGCAACAATTTCCGCAGCCGTATCCGCATTCAGTTTACCGCAGGCGAGATAATCAAGGAAAAAAAGCGGGCGGGCTCCATGACAGAGAATGTCGTTTGCCACCATGGCATAACAGTCCCGGCCGATTACATCGTATTTTCCCTCATCCAGGGCCAGTCGCAGCTTGGTTCCCACACCGTCGGTTCCGGCTACCAATACAGGATTACTCCATCCTTCCAGGGCGTAGAGACTGGCAAAAGATCCAAGCCCGGTGAGAACCTGCGGCCCCCGGGTGCCGGCAACACCGGCCTTCATTTTTTCTACCGCCCGGTAACCTTCAGCCTTATCAACTCCTGAATCTTTGTAACTGACCTGAGAACCTTTTGTTTTCCCTTTATCTACTTTTTCTACCATTGTTCTTCTACCTTTCGAAGCTTGTGCGGGGGTATGGGGTATGTCCCGGTCAGGCAGCCCAGGCAGAAGCCTTTTTTACGTTCCAGAGCTTTTTTCAACCCATCCAGACTTAAATATGAGAGTTCATCCGCCCCGAGAGCATTTTTTATGGAATCGTTGTTCTTGGCATGGGCAATCAAATCGGCAGCCACAGGAGTATCAATCCCGAAATAGCAGGGATACGTTATCGGAGGAGACACAACACCGAAAAGAACCTCTTTTGCCCCGGCCTCCCTCATCAGGGTAACCAGACGGCGGCTGGTTGTTCCCCGAACGATGGAGTCATCAATGAGAATCACTATCTTCCCTTCCACTTCACCTTTTAGAACACTGAGTTTCACCGATACGGCCCTTTCCCGCATCTTCTGGTCCGGGTTAATGAAGGTGCGTCCCACATAGTGATTTTTTATAAAACCCATACCGTAGGAAATTCCCGATTCCCGGGCAAAGCCCAAAGCCGCCGGCACCCCGGAATCCGGTACCCCGCAAACCAGATCCGCTTCAACTTCCCACTCTCTGGCCAGTTCCCTTCCCATGGCCAGGCGGCTTTCCATCACTGAAATACCATCAATCCGACTGTCCGGCCGGGCAAAATAAATGTATTCAAAGACACAGGTGGCCCGCTCGTTGGCCAGATCCTGTTCTATGCTTCTGGGGCCCTCTTCATCTATCAGGATAACTTCTCCCGGGGTTACATCCCGGACTGTTTCCGCCCCCACAGACTTCAGTGCACAGGACTCCGAAGCCAGATACCATCGATTTCCCTTCTTTCCCAATACCATCGGACGTATACCATGAGGGTCCCGGGCACCAATCAGCTTATCGCCAACCAGCATCACCAGGGCGTATGAGCCTTTCACCGCACTCATCGCCTCGGTAACCGCATTCTCAAGACCCTTTGCCGCCTTACGGGCAATCATCGCCAAAAGAACCTCTGAATCAGCTTCGGTTCTGAAAAGCACTCCCCCATCCTCCAGAAGGGATCGGAGAACACCCGCATTCACCAGAGTTCCGTTGTGGGCTACAGCCAGATCCCCCAGTTTTCCATGCCCCTCCAGAGGCTGGGCGTTGGCGAGGTTACTCGCACCGGCGGTGGAATACCTTACATGTCCGATTCCCAGATGGCCGTTCATCTTTTCCAGATCTCCGGCACTGAACACCTGGGAAATCAATCCCATTCCCTTTTCCGTTTTCAGTCCGCCGTTCTGTCCTACAGTGATACCGGCACTTTCCTGACCCCGATGCTGCAGAGCCAATAGTCCCCGATATACCTCATCGGCTGCATCCTCGGCATCAGGGGGAGCCCAGAGGCCGAAAACACCGCACTCCTCGTGCAGCTTATCATCATCGGAAACTACCACTTTCAGCCTTCAATTCCTGACTCCACCCGGGAGAGTATTTCAGCATAGGCATCCTCAACGTCCCCCAAATCCCGTCGGAAACGGTCTTTATCCAGTTTTTTACCTGTTTCCTTATCCCAGAACCGGCAGGTATCCGGACTTATTTCGTCGGCCAGCAGCAATACCCCATCAGCGGTTTTACCGAACTCGAGCTTAAAGTCAACCAGAGTAATTCCCAACCCGTCAAAAAAGGGCTTCATGAGACGGTTCACCTCCCCTGCAGCCCCGTGGATTTCCGCCAGCTCCTTTTCGGTGGAAAGTTCCAGGGCCAGGGCATAGTAGTCGTTAATCAGGGGATCGCCTTTCTCATCATCTTTCCAGCTGAGCTCCTGAACAGGACGGGGAAGTACAATCCCCTCTTCAATTTTCAAACGTTTGGCCATGCTCCCTGCGGTGATGTTCCGGACAATCACCTCCAGAGGAACGATGGAAACCCGGCGGCAGAGAGTCTCTCTATCAGAGAGTTTCTTTACAAAATGGGTTTTAATCCCGTTTTTTTCCAGCATGGTGAACATCAGATCGCTCATGGTGTTGTTCACCACTCCTTTCCCGACAATTGTGCCCTTTTTCACCCCGTTAAACGCCGTGGCATCATCCTTGTAATCCATGATAACAAAATCCGGATTGTCGGTAGACCACACTTTCTTGGCCTTGCCCTCATAAATCATCTTTATTTTTTCAATATCTTTCACAATTCCACCCCTCCGCCGTTATCGGCGGTAAAATCAATTTTCATCTGCTCACGCCATGAAACCAGACGGCGGGAGAGATCACCATTACCAAGAGAGAGCATCTGAACCGCCAGCATCCCGGCGTTAAACGAATTATCGATCCCCACAGTGGCCACCGGTATGGGTTTGGGCATCTGAACCATGGAATAAAGTGCATCCATTCCGTTCAGCTTTGCCGAAAGAGGCACCCCGATCACAGGCAGTACGGTCTTTGAAGCCACCACCCCCGGCAGATGAGCCGCCAGACCCGCACCGCAGATAAAAACCTTCACACCTCTCTCCATCATCAGTTCAAGCTGATGCTCCAATTCCTCAGGCACCCGGTGGGCCGAAAGAATATGAGCCTCCCAGGGAATCTCAAAATCCTCAAGACAACGGGCCGCCCCCCGCATCATCTCCACATCACTGCGGCTTCCAAACAAAATCCCGACCCTCATAACTCACCTCCCGATTCCTCATCCCGGACCACTACAAAAACCAACCCACGCCTCCGCTTATCAGCGGCTGCTCATTTTCCATCCCGGGAATATCTATCAAAGTTCCCTTACGCCACCGTTCACTATGTCCCATCTTCCCGAGTATCCGGCCGCAGGGAGAGAGAAGCCCCTCCACCGCCATATCAGAACCGTTGGGATTCACATCCCCACCCATTCCCGGAACACCATCAGAATCACAGTATTGAAAGGCAATCCTGCCGGCTGCAGCCAGACTCTTTAGAACTTCCGGAGCTGCGGTAAATCGCCCTTCACCATGACTCACCGGCATACAGTGAATATCTCCCCGGTCAATCTGTGTGAGCCATGGACTATCCGCACCGGTGGCAACAGTTCGGACTATCCGGGCCACATGACGGCCGATACGGTTATGGGTAAGAGCCGGGTGATTCTCTCCGGGAATCCCGCTTTGCCCGTTTACCAGCCAGCCGCTTTTAATCAGGGCCTGAAAACCGTTGCAGATACCCAGAACAAGCCCATCTCTTTCCAGAAGCCCGGCCACCGCATCGGCTACCCTCGATTGCCGGAGTACCGCAGCGATGTACTTCCCCGCCCCATCAGGCTCATCCCCCGCTGAGAATCCCCCGGAAATGTAGAGAATCTGACTTTCATCAATGCTCCGGGCAAAAGCAGCCAGAGCCTCATCCAGTTCCTCAGGCTTTCTATCGAGAAAAACATGTTCAAGGGCCTTTGCTCCGGTCCTTGAAAAAGCCCTGAAAGCATCATCCTCGCCGTTGGTTCCCGGAAATACAGGGATGCACACTCTCGGTTTTCCCTGAAAGTCCCCGCTTACCCCGCTTACCCGTGGTTGAGATATCCTCGCAGTGGCCAGTTCCACTTTCTTATTCCGGCTGCGATCCTCAGGCCAGATTTCGGACATAGGGTCTCTCCAGGCTTCACCGGCTTCTTCCAGGTTTATCGATCCTCCGGTCCATGAGATAACCGGATCCGCGCTGCTGCGTCCCAGGATTCTAACCCGCACTCCGGTTTTCCCGGCGTCGGCCTTCAGTTCTTCCACGCTTAAATCCGATGCGATGATTACCGCGCCGTAGTCCGCAGAATACGGGTTCTGAACATTTTCAAGTTCCGCTCCGAGGCTGTTGCCCAGGCACATGAGTACCAGTTTTGCGGCCCATCCGCCCCTTCCCACTGAGGCTGCGGATTTTAAATGACCTCTGCCGCCCAGACTTTCCACCCAGTCCCACCCGGCCTCAAGACAGTCGAAGTCCGGTGAACCGGCGGCAAGTCCCGGAGCATTAGTCCCTCGGGATACCAGTGCCAGGGTTAATCCCCCCCGGGAGAGAGCAGCAGAAACCGCCCGGGTGGCATCCATGGCCGTCGCGGCAAAGGCAATAATCGTCGGTGGAACATTCAGCTCCCCGAAGCTGCCGCTCATACTGTCTTTCCCGCCGATGGCCGGTAAATCCCACTTCCGCTGCACTGTAAGAGCTCCAAGTAAAGCTGCCAGGGGTTCCCCCCAGGCCTCAGGCCCACGGTCGGTGCGGCCGAAAAACTCCTGAAGACTGAATCGGGCCTTACGCCAGCTGCCCCCCACCGCTATCACCCTGGAGAGAGCCTCAATCAGAGCGTACTGACCTCCCCGGAACGGACTGGCTGATGCAAGAACCGGATCAAAACCCACAGCCATCACACCGGCAGTCTCCACGTCCCCCCTGCCGGGAAGCAGGTGAACCGAAGCTTCTGCCGGGGTGAGCTGTTTCACTCCACTGTGGGAGGCTAAAACCGTGGTACCCCCCACACTGCCGTCAAAACGTTCCTCCAACCCCCGGCGGGAGGAGAGTTCCACAGAACCCAGCACTTCTTTCAGAGACTTCACACTCAAGGGAAGTTCCTGAAAAGAATCGGAAGAGCCGGCGGTTGAGGAAACCGGCCGAACCCGTACTTCAGCCTGCCGGCGCACCCCGTTGGTATCCAGCAGATCCCGATTGAGGTTTATCACCGGCTTCCCCCGCCAGTTCATTTTCAGCCGACGGCCCTGAGTTACCTCAGCGACAACAACCGCTTCCAGATTTTCTTCGGCGGCCAGATTGATAAAGGTATCCGCATCTTCTGGGTGAACCACCACAGCCATCCTCTCCTGGGATTCCGAGAGGGCCAGTTCCAGCCCATTCAGCCCCCGGTACTTCACCGGGATCTCATCCAGATTGATTTCCAGGCCGTCAGCAAGTTCTCCAATCGCTACCGATACACCCCCGGCGCCGAAATCGTTACACCGGCGAATCAGTCCAGCCGCCTTTGGATTCCGAAACAGTCTCTGCAGCTTCCGCTCCTCCGGGGGGTTGCCCTTCTGCACCTCGGCTCCGGCCTTCTCCAGGGAGTTCCCGTTGTGGGCCATCGACGACCCTGTGGCGCCGCCTATCCCGTCCCGGCCGGTGCGTCCGCCGACAAGTATCACCTTATCCCCGGCAAGCGGTTTCTCTCTCAGGACATGGTCAGCCGGAGAAGCCCCCATTACCGCCCCGCATTCAAGTCTCTTCGCCTCGTATCCCGGATGGTAGAACTCACGGACAAAGGCTGTGGCTATCCCCAACTGGTTTCCATATCCGGCATATCCCCCGGCGGCGCCATGGGCGATGAGTCTCTGGGGAAGTTTCCCGGGCCTCGCATCAGAGGGATTCTGCCTGGGATCGGCGCCGCCTGTAATCCTCAAAGCCTGATGGACGTAGGCCCTGCCGGAAAGAGGATCTCTTACCGCACCCCCCAGGCAGGTGGATGCCCCGCCATAGGGTTCAATCTCGGTTGGATGGTTGTGAGTTTCATTCTTGAAAGATAAAAGCCATGGTTCCCTTTTCCCGTCTATCAGGGCATCCACTTTCAAAGTGCAGGCGTTAATTTCCTCAGAGACATCCCAGTCTTTCAGCTTTCCCTTCATCCGGGCTTCCCGGGCGGCAATAGTGGCCAGATCCATCAGGGTTTTCGGCTTCATACCCCGACCGCAAAAGGCTCGGGCTTCATCCCAACCGGCTAAAGCGGCGGTAATTTCATCGAACTCCGGCCCCTTTTCCACAGTGATTGAACTCAACTCAGTCTCAAAGGTGGTATGACGGCAATGATCCGACCAATAGGTATCAAGAACTTTAAGTTCTGCCAGAGTCGGATCCCGTTTTTCATTTTCCGAAAACCAGCCGCGGATAAAAACAAGATCTTCCCCGGCAAGAGCCAGGCCGTAACCCAACCGCAGGTTTTCCAACCCGGTATCATCAAGTTGTCGGAAGCCGCTGAGCCGGGGAACCTCACCGGGTTCAGGTACCTCTTCCCCCAGAGAGCTGCAGCTGAGATTTTTTAAACGGGATTCAACAGGGTTGATAAGCCATTTCCTGATGTCTGCGGCTTCTTCCCGGTTGAGATTCCCCTGAAAGATAAAAAGATCTGAACGCCGGACATCTATTTCATGTTCAGGATAAATCAGCCTGAGTCCCCGGGCGGCAGAATCCGCACGCTGATCGAAAAGACCCGGGAGAAGCTCCCGGGCCATCAGAGTATCACTCCGGGGGAGAGCCGGAAGGGTCAGGAGAGCATTATCGTTATTGGGTTCATACAGCAGACCCGGTGCCGTAGTTGAAAGCTCCTTCCGGCTGAGTCCCGAAACTTCATACAGGGTAAGCATGCGGAGTTTTTTCAAATTCGGCAGAACAAGAGCTGATTGAAGCTCTTCGAATAAACTCAAAGCCTGGATATCCCGGCCTTTTCTGCGTTCAACAATTATTTTCTGATGGTCGGTCAATTGTTCCCCCGGTTATAACGGGAAAACAGCCGCCTCAGGCAGAATTCATAAAAAATTCGCAACCCGAGTCGGTTATTCGCCCATAGTAGTCCGTTTACGGCAGACTGTAGAAACTCCCGCCCGTATTGCGGGAATATATGAACTTCTTGAGTACTTTATATCAGGTCCGGCATCAGATGCCCGCCCTCTGTTGTAAAAAACCTAACACAACCCCGGAGACAAAGACAAGGCGAAGAGTTTAAATATTAATCGGAGATTTGTATCCCCCGGACTATCATCAGTTGAGCAGCCCAGTACAGAGGAAGGCTTATCATCGGTGAATTCGGAATGAGAACAAGGAACTGATTCACGACAATCACAGTACCCGAAAGCATAAATACAGCGGCGCCGATTACAACCAGATTGGCCCCCTTCCATGATCGCCCGGTGGAGTACAGTGCCGCAGAAATGGTCATCAGGGATATCACTGCAAGGTATG
>QNBK01000010.1 GCA_003644105.1 Spirochaetota bacterium
CCATTATCGTAATATACCGGGGTATCTGCCGGGCAGAATTCGGTCATCACCTGTCGGCAGGCACCGCAGGGGGGAAGAGGTTCCCATGCATCCGGTCCTGCTATGGCGATGCTTATAATATCTTTTTTCCCCAGATTTATTGCGGTAAATATGGCTGTTCTCTCGGCACAGTTGGAGAGGCCGAAAGACCTGTTTTCGACGTTAACTCCGGTAATCACCGTTCCGTCTGCCATCTGCAATGCAGCCCCCACTCTGAATTTTGAATATGGGGCGTAGGCATTCTCTGCAGCTTTGGCGGCTTCTTTCATCAGTTCTTCAGCATTCATACCATCTATCTCCTTAATATTTGACCTCGTTGCCGGCTATCGTATAGGATGGATTATCCAAGGGAGAAAGGAGGCGTCCGTCCACGTATGAAACAACGGGGTGTCTTCCTCATCGGCCTGATACTGATAACTGTTTATTACTTTCTTTTCCCCCGGGGTTCCGGAAAGGAAATAATTGTCTCGCCTGATTCACTGACAATCCTGGAATTAACCGACTCTGCTGTATCACCTTCTTCCATTCCGGCTTCAGTGGTTCGAAATGGAAGTAATACCGGATACCTTGATTCTGATCATGAATTACTCACCCTTTTCCAGGCTGAGCGTATGGCTGCGGATCGGCACTGGATAGCCGTTTCGGGGGATGACGGTTTATCCCTTATGGAACCCGACGGCCGGCTTATCAGCCGAATCCAGGATTCCGGGTATCCGATTGTCCGAAACGGGCAATTGTTTCTTTACCGAAATGATTCCGGGATTCTTTCAAAAATCAATCCGCAAAATGGAAGATATCTTTGGAGTATGGAATATATTTCTGCGATTACAGTTCTTGATGGTATTCCGGGTAAAACTCTGGTTGGATTGCTGGATGGACGGGTGGAACTGATTGATGATTCGGGGAAGGTTCTGTTAAAGTACCGCCCCGGCGGCAGTCGTGTTGAAGCTGTTTACGGTGGAGCCTTATCCGGTGACGGATCGAAAATTGCCTTGATAAGCGGTTTGGATCCCCAGAGGTTTGTACTTCTGGAAGAGAGAAAAAACGGTTACAGACCTGTTGCACATCATGATACAGACACTGATTTCCGCCGTTTGGTTTCAATAGATTTTATCCGGCACGACGGGCAGGTTCTGTATGAAAACAATGGATTTGTCAATGCTGTAAATTTGAATGGATATGGGATTCATCCTTTGAGATTTTCCGGGCGACTGATGAATGTTATCGATAATCCGGTGAATGATACACTGCTCCTTTTTGGCAAAGATGATGGGAAAGATTCGATAAAAATACTCACTTGGAAAGATAGAACACTGTTTGAAAGCTCTTTACCATCAGATACGGCTGAAATTGTCAGAGACAGGGATTATACCCTAATCGTTACCGGAAACAGCATCGCGGTTCTGGAGTTCTCAGTTCGATGAATAAAATTCTTCGTTATTTTTTTATTTTTTCTACACTGTCTATTATCGCATTTACTGTGGATGCCAGGGAATGGCCGGATAATCCTACCTTTGTTATGGAGCCCTTCGGGGCGGCAAAAGGCGGGCATTTCAGCCGTGGTTTGTCCTTTTTATCAGAAGGGCAGAGAGTAAAAGCCTGGGGCGGGGGAGAGGTTATCTGGACATCAGATTCCGGTGATGGTCTTCTTGTTGTGGAGCATGAGGATGGTTTCAGATCTTCCTACAACGGTATAGAAAAGAGACCTGATTTGAACCGAAGCGTTACCCGGGGGGAATGGTTGGGTTATGCCGGTGGGGATTCCTGGCTGTTTGAGATAACTGATATCAAACAATCCCGTATTGTAGATCCTATAACACTTCTTCCTTCCAGAAAGAATTTAAATTCAGCTCCTGTGGGGGTTGTTGAGCTGGTAAACGGGAGCAGACATCTTGAACTTATGGGAGAGGTAGAGCTGCCTCCGGGGCGCTGGACTGTTGTTGTTTCTGATTTTCTGTCTTCCGGGCACGATGCCATACCTGTGGAAGTCTCCCTGTTCTGGGTTGGAGAAAGTATCGGGAGCCTTCGTTTTGATGCTCTTGAGGAAAGTGACAATGGTGTTGTTCTGGAAACACCGGAACCCTTTCTCTTCAGGCATGTCTACAATCCGGATGGACAGCTGTGGTTCCCCGATGTTCTTCTGAATGCAGGGACGGGAACTTTGGAACTGCGGATACGTGATGAAATCGGTAGGGTGGTGTCCCGTTCATGGAAGTTGACAGTTAGATGAGAACGTTTTCGAAGATTCCAGGGGACAGTGAAAAATCACGTCTGATAAAATGTCCCGTTTGCGGAGGTAAACAGTTTCGTCGAAAGTGGGAGATTGAAGGTGCCTCTTTTGTTTCCTGTTCTGATTGCCGGCTGATTCTGCAGAACCCACAACCGTTTCCGACGGATTTAAAAGCCCGATATGACTCGGAATACTTTGATTATGAGATGCAGAATGAAGAATCGTTCTTTAAACTGATGATGCTGGGGCTGAAAGATGCCGACTTTTTTGAAAAAATAGTTCCGACTCTGCCGGATAAGCGCAACATCCTTGATATTGGTTGTGCCACCGGACGTCTTCTGAAACACTTTAAACTGGCCGGTTGGGAAACAGCCGGGGTGGAACCCTGCGTAGAGTCTGTTGATTTCGGTAATCGTGAGTATGGGGTGAATATCCGGGCAGTAACCCTGGAAAATGCCGAATTTTCTGATTCTGAGTTTTCCTTTGTACATGCCTCCCATTTAATTGAGCATGTAAGCGATCCATCGGCCTTTGTTGCAGAAGTGGTGAGAGTGCTACTGCCCGGCGGGGTATTTATCTGTGTTACCCCTTCTTTCGACGGCTTTCAGGCCCGGCTGCACGGTTCTTCCTGGCGTTCTGCCATACCGGACCATGTGACATTATTCAGTAAATCCACTTTAACGCAGCTGCTGAAGAACTCCGGACTGGAAGTGGAGCTGGTACGGACATGGGGCGGATTGGCTGTAGGTTCGGTTCCGGGATGGATAAAAAAAATTGCCGATGTACTGGCTAAAAAATGGAACTTCGGTGATGTAGTACTGGTGCTGGCCCGAAAACCACTTTAGAACGAAACTTATAAACCAAACCTTTCAGGGTTGATATTCACCAGTCTGGCAAGATCAATCAGATCGTTATTGCTGGGGCATTCATCTTCTATTAAACCGTTCTTTTCATCACAATTACAGCGCTCTTCCAGGAGTATGTATACAGCATTCTGAACAAAGGGTTTTAAGGGCTGCAGTCCATGCCGGTGAAGAATCTCCAGAAATATCACCAGCTGTTCCAGAGCCTCCCGGTTACTTCTCTTTTGAAGAATACCCGCAACCCGGGATACCAGTTTCCCCGAAAGTTTTTCAACAGATCCATTGTCGGCGTCCATACCGATGGTATCACGATGGGTGAGTATCTCCTCAAGGGATAAAAGAAGTTCCTCCCAGTTCTCTGCTGGTGTCTTTTCCAGCTGGTCAAGAATCAGGAGAGGGCCGTAATGAAGTGACAGTTCCAGACTTTGCCATCCTGAGGCTCCGAAAGGGACATTTAACGTCTGAACTATCAGCAGATCCCGCAGCCGCTGGTTTGCTTTAGATCCCAGGAAGTCCTTCAAACTGTCTTCAGATTCGTTGAGCATTGTTTCCTGTATTTCCATTCTCAATGCTGTCGGCATAGTTCTGATGGGAATAGTTAACCATTGGGCGTCGATAGCTATGTCGACTTCTTTACAGAAATAATGTCTATTGATAAAGGCTCTGATTTTATAGTTGTATGATTCCAATGTAGATACATTCTTGAATGAGACAGAACCGGTTAATTTCTGGCCGCCGCCATCGACAGGTATAATTTTTTTCAGGACTTCTGTCCCTTTCCACACACCGCAGGTGGTTCTCTCTTTATCTGGTAGATTGTACAGATTTCTCCAGAAAAAAATCGCTGCTGATTTAGCTTCCGGCAGTATTTTCGGAATAACTGAATCTTCAAGTATCCGGAATCCGCTGCCCTTTGCTGCGATATTGCTTTTTGCTTCGGAGAGACTTGATTGAAGACTCTGAATCAGCCCAGCCGATCCATCTGAGTCCATTAAACCTGCAGCTCTGTAGGCATAACGCATATTCTGTACCGGTTCCAAACCCGCCAAATCGGAAAAAAACCAACCGCAGGATGTGTACATGAACTGGAGAAATTTCACTCCTTCAAGCAATTTCAAAAGATTCTGCTGTTTCTGCAGAGTCTTGCCGGTTGTTATAGGTATTGCATTTTCAGCAAAATCCAAAGGGGATACGGCCCCGGAGAGTACTTCGCCGTAAGAATCCAGAATCTCTCTGGCCCCGCTTCCCGTGAGTGATTCAATTTTTTTTGTCCATAGAGGTTCTGCCTGAATCCTCAATTTATCGAAGGCTTCTCTTAAAGGGGTTCTCCAGGCCTGATTCCAGCCTTCTTCCCCTCCTGTTGTACAGCCGCAGTCCCGAAACCACCGGCCTACACCGTGTTCACAGCTCCATGAAGTCCCTTTTTTGTCATCTCCGGGGCGGAGTTTCACCTCCTGCACCGGAGGGTGGGATTCAAGGTACGCGGCATAATTTGTGAAGATAAGTTCCGGGTTCTCTCCCAGATTATCCACAAGAGCGGAGAAACACATATCTCCGAAAGGCTCATGGTGTCCGTAGATTTCTCCGTCGGTTGCAATGGTTACCAGTGGATTTGCCGATTTGTCGAGGGTTTCTCTCAAGGCTTTTTCAAGGCCTTCTCTTGAGCGCAGCAGATGACCGAAGGATATACTGGAAGCCAGCTCGGAATTGTAGAAAAAAACCGCTATCCGTCCCCTGGGTCTGCTGATGTAAAACGGCCTGTCAGCAGGAGCCGGATTATTATTGAGCTGCTCCCATTCTCCATTATCCTTTTTCAGAGAGTGAGCCTGCCATGGAGAAAGTATAAGGAATTTCATCCCCTCATCGATAAGAATATCAATAACCATCTCATTAACTGCACATTCCGGAAGCCACATCCCCTCGGCAGGGCGTTTAAATCTATGTGTGAAATCAGATATCCCCCAACGGATTTGAGTAAGTGCATCCTCGGGAGTATCCAGAGGGAGGATTGTATGATTGTAGCTCTGGGCCAGGGCATTCCCATGGCCCAGACGTTCTACGCTCAGCCGGTCTGCATCAAGGATGCGCTGATATATCTGCGGAGCTTCGGTTTCCATCCAAGAGAGAAGGGTAGGGCCGAAATTGAATGACAGGTGGCTGTAGTTATTCTTAATGGAAAGAATAGCGCCCTTACTGTCCAGGATTCGGCTGGAGGCGCCGGCAGCGTAGCATTCAGCTGTAATTCGGCGATTCCAGTCGGAATAGGGAGCTGCAGATTCTTGAACTTCAATCAATCCTGTCCATGGATCTTCTCTGGGAGGCTGATAAAAATGACCGTGCAGAATTACATATTTTTCCATTTATTTTACTTTTCCTCTTGATGTGTTCGGGATTTCTCCTCTTGACACTCTGTCTGTAAGTTTCCTAGGATGCCTCCAGCCCGTCAATCCTGACAGTGCAAGTCGTCTTACGGAGTATCAATGACAAAAGACAGGCTTAGATCCCTGAGTTACAATGAACTATCCCATATCGCTGACAAGGGCAATATCAATGTTCTTCAGGATATGGAGAAAGAGGCCCTTATCTCCCTGATTTTTGAAGCACTGGAGGAAGAGCGTCTCGATCGTGAAGGGAACAATAATCTCACAATTCAGATTGAAGCAAAGAAATACTCAGTCAGTCAGGATCAGGAGCTTTTTGTTGATTTCGGTGATGAAGTTGAGCTTCCTGAGAGATACAGAGAAACACGGCTTGTACTGATGCTGAGAGATCCTTCCTGGGTTTACTGCTATTGGGATATTGAAGATAGAATCCTGAATGAGTTGGATGAAAACAGCGATTACTCAGGGTTGGTTCTGAGGGTAACTGAACTGGCTGCACCGGACTGGGGTAAAGACTCCTATGTTGACTGGTTTGATATCCCCATCCAATTCGGTGATTTACGGCGTTACATCAACTTACCCAGTGAGGATGCATTCTACGGTGCGGAAATATATGCGCAACTGGGCGAAAAAGAATCACTTATTGTCCGATCCAATATTGTCGAAAGTTCCAGGGACTATATTGCACCGATATTAGGAAAAGTTGATAACACACAGAATAAGCTGATAGAACTTTCCGGCTTCTCGACAGATGTCGGAATATTCCCCGGCAATAGTTATTCTGATAAAGACAACCCTCAGCGAATCATGACAGTTTCCGGTGAAGTGGAGATTAAAGAAGTATGACGAATAATCTGGAAAGCAGCCGGGGGCTTATTGCCCTGGTGCTTAATGCACACCTGCCTTACGTTCGTCATCCTGAGTACAGTCGGTTTCTTGAGGAAAACTGGTTGTTTGAAGCTCTTTCTGAAACATATCTGCCCCTGCTCAGAGTTTTTCGGGGCCTTGAAATGGATGGTGTCCCTTTCAGGCTCACCTTATCCCTGTCCCCAACATTAACCTCCATGCTGGAGGATAATCTTCTGTGTGAACGGTATGTTAATCATCTGGACAGGTTGCTGGAACTATCTGAAAAGGAACTGGTTCGCCTGAACGGGGACATCCCCGGATTAAAAGTTTCCCGGATGTACCGGGAACTTTACAGGAACAACCGGGAAGATTTTCTGAACTTGTATAACGGGAATATTCTTGTTGGTTTCAGACATTTTCATGAATTGGGTAATCTTGAGCTGATAACCTCCACAGCTACCCATGCATTTTTACCTATGTATCGGGAATCTCCGGACATGATAAGGAATCAAATTCTCATTGCTTTGGAAAATCATGATCGTCTGTTCAAATCCATGTCCGAGGGGATATGGCTACCGGAATGTGGTTACTTCCCCGGCCTGGAAGATTACCTGAAGCCCTACGGCATTAAATATTTCTTCTCATCAGCCCACGGGGTGCTTCATGCGGACGATCCCCCGAACTACGGGGTGTATGCTCCTTTAAGAACTCCCAATGGCACAGCTGTATTCGGAAGAGACCGGGCAGCATCCAATGCTATCTGGTCGGCAGATGATGGTTTCCCGGGCAATCCCGATTATCGTGAATTTTACAGGGATATCGGTTTCGATCTTACTGAAGAGTACATCGCCCCCTATGCCATAGAAGCGGGGAATCGCGTGAATACAGGTTTTAAGTATCACGCCATAACCGGTGATACAGATAAAAAAGAACTTTACGATCCTGAAAAAGGTACAGCTCAGGCACGGAAGGATGCCGGAACCTTTCTCCAGAATCGTATTCGGCAATGTGAAACAATATCCGCGCTGATGGATAGGCCGCCTTTGATTGTGGCACCCTTTGATGCGGAACTGTTCGGCCATTGGTGGTTTGAAGGGCCGCAATTTCTTGATGCACTATTCCGGGAGTTCCATTCCACGGAACATCAGCTGGCTCAGGTAACTCCCAGTGAGTATCTGCATGTCTGGCCGCATTCCCAGGTTACACGTCCGGCTTTTTCCAGTTGGGGAGACAAGGGTTACGGCCAGGTATGGCTTGATGGCTCAAATGACTGGATTTACCGTCATACACATAAAATGGTTGAGCGCATGGCTGAGCTTGTCGACCGGTTCCCCGATGAGAAGGGGTTGAAGCTTCGAACTTTGAATCAGGCTGCCAGGGAGTTGCTTTTATCCCAGGCCTCTGATTGGCCCTTTATTATCAAGACAGGAACAACTGTACTTTATGCTGAGCGGCGGGTAAAAAATCATATCAGTAATTTTAACAGGATTTACGAAAGTCTATGCCGTAACACCGTAAAGACTGAATGGCTCACCAAACTGGAGAAGCGTAATAATATATTTAAAGATATTGATTACCGTGCTTTTCGGAGACGGGAACCTGGAATATCCGCATAATACGGTTAATCCTTTCGGGGATATTGATTAGTTCAACTTCAGTCTCAGCATGAAGAAAGCGGTTCCGTATCATCAGTAAATCGGTTAATGAATCAAAGTCAATTGCCGTTACTCCTGAGAAATCAATTTTCAGAGATTCAATACCGGAATCCCATTTTTCTTCCAGTAAGATTCTGGTTTTCTGACGCTGTTCTTCGGAGTTCAATTCCCCGGTTAAAATTATTTTCTCCTGATGTTCCACTCTATTCTCCAGCACTGGGTATTATTCTTATCATCGGACTGATTTTGAACGATTGATCATATTTCAGCACGAAAATATTGAAAAACTGAGTAGAGCTAATCGTATGTATAGTAGTTTTCCGTCAACTTGATAACTCAAAGACCGTTTTCTGTCCCCTCTTGATTGACGATAGAATTTCCCGGGGCTAACATGGGTTAGTGGAAAAAAGTGGGGAGATGTAGAAAAACGTGGGAATAGTTGGAATTTGGGGACAATTTAACATCACAATTGATGACAAAGGAAGAATGTCCCTGCCTTCAAAAATCCGCGGGAAGATTCAGGGCAACAGCCTCATCCTTACAAAAGGAGCGGAAAAATGTCTCTGGCTCTATCTCCCTGAAGAATGGGAAAGAGTTTCCAGGCAGCTTGTTGACGGAGCTTCTGTTTTCTCACTGAATACCCAGGATGTCCTGCGCAGATTTATTGCCCCGGCGGAAGAGGTTTCTGTGGACAAGGCCGGGAGAATTAAGCTCTCACCGTCATTGATGAAGTCCATGGGACTGAACCGGGACTGTTATCTGCTGGGAATGGGTGAGCGTCTTGAAATATGGGATGAGATTGTCTACGACAGTTTTGAAGAAGACCGTTCCGCCGAGGTGAAACAGACCTGGGAGGGTCTCGGCGGATCGGGGGCGGTCTCGTGATTCCCGTTCATACCTCGGTTATGCCGGATGAGGTAATGGAATATCTTGTCCCGTCCCGGCCGGATGCTTTGATTATTGACGGCACTCTGGGCGAAGGTGGACACACACTCCGTTTCCTGGAAGCCTACCCTCATTGCCGTGTTGTCGGTATCGATGCTGATGTTGTGATGGGTGAGCGGGCCGGTGCAAGACTATCAGAGTGGCAGGAGCGGTTTGAGCTGAAAACCGGATGGACCGATGAAGTTCTTGATAACTGGGGCGGTAATTCTCCCGATCTTATCCTGATGGATCTGGGTATCTCTACATACCACTACGACGGCAGCGGCCGGGGGTTTTCTTTTAAATCGGACGAACCTCTGGATATGCGGCTTGATAGTGACGGTGAAAGTGATGCTGCGGATCTGGTGAATACTTTAAGAGAGGAAGATCTTGCCGACCTGATTTTTACTTTTGGGGAAGAGAGATTCAGTCGGCGAATCGCCCGGAGAATTGTTGCTGAGCGAAAGAAGGCCCCAATTAACAACGCCTCAATTTTAGCAGGAATTGTTGCCGGTGCCGTCCCTCCTCAAGCCCGGCATGGACGTATTCATGCTGCAACCAGAACTTTTCAGGCTTTGAGGATAGCTGTTAATGGTGATTTGGACCGTCTCAGTCGTTTATTGGCGATTGCTCCGGACTTATTAGCCCCTGGAGGGCGTCTGGGAATTATCAGTTTCCATTCCCTGGAGGATCGGCTTGTGAAAAGAGCTTTCAGGGCTCTTGATATCAGGTTCGGCGGAACCTTCAATGTGCTTACTCGAAAGCCCCTGGTTCCTTTGGAATCGGAGTGCCGGTCGAACCCTCCATCCCGCAGTGCAAAATTCAGGGTAATTGAAAAACCGGCTGAAGGATACATGAAATGAGGCGGGTACTTGTTTCTCTGGCTCTTATCAGTGTTCCTCTTCTGATGATGCTTCAGGTTCTCCAGGGCTATCGCTTTGCCGTAGCTGTTGAAGAAACTCAAGTCTCAGAAGCAAAGCAGCTGGATAAATTGGAAGAAAATAAACGAATACTTGCCGGAATCGCTGTTTATGATGCACCCGAACGGATTTACCAGGTTGCTGAAAAATCCCTCGGGCTCAGGGAAGCCGATCCGGAAAGTGTTCTTCTGGTGAGATTCCCTGATAATAATGAGGCTGTACAGTGAATGCCGCCTGGGTTGCAAATCTTACCGGTGGTTGTCTGACGGGTAATCCGGATGCTGAAATCTTCAGAGGCAGAGCCGACTCACGCTTGTGCAGACCGGGAGATTTATATGTAGCCCTTAAGGGGGAACGTACCGACGGCAATCTTTTTGTGCTTCCGGCATGGGAATCAGGTGCGGATGTTGTTCTCGCCGATGAACAGAAAACATTGCCTGTCCCGCCGGCCGGGAAAGCCCTGGTTTCGGTCCCCGACCCTCTTGAGGCTCTCCAGAAACTGGCCAGGCAGCGGCGTCTGGATTTTCCTGAACTTCAGGTTATCGGGATTACCGGGAGTAATGGGAAAACCACAACCAAAGAAATACTTGCCGCCATACTGGTGAATTGGAAAAAAGATTCCGTGCTTGTTACCGAAGGGAATTACAACTCGGATATCGGCCTGGCGCTTACCTTGCTTAACCTCCGCCCCGGGCACGAAATTGCCGTTCTGGAAATGGGAATGAACCGGATTGATGAAATGGAACTTCTTGCGGATCTGGCAAAACCCCGAATTGCTGTAATTACCAATGTCGGCAGTGCTCATGTTGGAATGCTCGGGTCTCGAGAATCCGTAGCGGAGGAAAAACGTAAAATCTTTATCGGGTCCGGGAAAGATTCCGTTGCTGTTATTGCCAAAGATAGTGAATGGAGCAGTTTTTTATTGGAAGGCTATCCCGGTAAGGTAAGATTTTTCGGGGAATGGGGAAAAAACGGCTGGAATTCGTATGAAAACCTGGGTGCTGATGGTTTTTTACTGGTTCGTAATGGAATTGAGGTAATATTCAGAATTCCCGGTGAACACAACCTGTTAAATGCCATGGCTGCTGTGGAAGCCGCTTCGGTATTAGGAGCCCCTGAGAGTTCAATTGTCAAGGGCCTGGAAGCTATAAAGCCTCTGCCGGGACGTTCTGAAGTCATCAACGGCGCCGTTAAGGTGATACAGGATAGCTACAATGCCAATCCTGAGTCCCTGAATGCGGCTTTGAAGCTGTTTTCGTCTGTAAAAACAACCGGCCGTCGAGTGCTGGTTCTAGGTGAGCTGTTGGAACTGGGTAATGAAACGAACGATTTATTGCGCCTGGCCGGGAGAGCCGCAGCTGAAGAGAATCCGGATTCAATTTTTCTATTCGGTAAATCCCTGGGTAATCTCAAAGATGCGGCTGTCGATGCCGGATATAAAGGCTTGATGAAACAATACGTGGATATAAAAGAGCTGCAGAATGCTCTTTCTGAATATCTTAGAGCGGGTGATCTTGTTTTGCTGAAAGGATCACGGGGAAGCGCTCTTGAAAGATTAAATAAAACTATAGGGGAGGTCAGTTCCGGGTAACCGCTGAGAACTGGGAGGGGTAATGATAAAAGCTATTCTCTATCCTTTGGTGGATTACGCCAAAGCGTTTAATATTTTTCAATATATCAGTTTCCGATCCGCCTATGCGGCGGTTACAGCTCTACTGATGTCTTTCCTGCTGGGACCCTGGGTAATACGGAAACTCACCGAACTCAAACTCGGACAGGAAATCCGCATTGACGGCCCCAAATCACACCTCTCCAAAGCCGGAACACCGACTATGGGCGGAACTCTGATTATCATTGCTTTTCTTGTCTCTGTTTTACTATGGCAGGAAGTATCGTCCAACTACACATGGATTGTGCTTCTCACGGCTGTCGGTCTGGGCTCTCTGGGGTTTATGGATGACTTTCTGAAAATCACCAGGAAAAACTCTGATGGACTGCGGGCCAGTGTCAAGTTTTCGGGTCAGCTGTTGGTATCGTTTGTTATAATGCTGTTTATCTACCTCACGCGGAACGACCAAACGACTCTGCTTTATATTCCTTTCCTGAAAAGTGCCGTACTTAACCTGGGACTTTTGTATATTCCCTTCGGTATGCTGATGATTGTGGGTATGTCCAATGCCGTAAATCTGACAGACGGGTTGGATGGCTTGGCCTCAGGGCTTGTTATTATCAGCCTGATAGCTTTCACTCTGCTTGCATATCTCACCGGTCATGTGGAATTTGCCAATTATCTGTTTATTCCATACCTCCCGGGGGCAGGAGAGCTGACAGTCAGTGTAACAGCCCTGCTGGGAGCCTGTGTGGGATTTCTCTGGTTTAACTCACATCCGGCAGAAGTGATGATGGGAGATACGGGCAGCCTTTCTCTGGGCGGTCTTCTAGCCGTCTTCTCGCTTCTGCTGAAAAAAGAAATCCTCCTGCTTATTATCGGCGGGGTTTTTGTTATGGAAACATTATCTGTCATTATTCAAGTTCTTTATTTCAAGCGAACCGGGCGCCGCGTGTTCAAAATGGCACCTCTTCATCATCATTTTGAGCTGTCGGGCTGGGCGGAAAGTAAAGTAGTTACACGGTTCTGGATATTGGGCGGAATGTTTGCGATTCTGGGTTTAAGTACCCTGAAAATCCAGTAGGAGATGCTTGTGGGTATCGGAGTTTTCAGATCGGAGCGTCTCGGCGGGAATGAACCGATGAAGGGCATGATAGCCGTTCAGTTTCTTCTTGCCGGAATCGGTGCCGTTGCTCTGTTCTCCGCATCCTGGTATTTCGCCCGGACTGTGTTCGGCGATCCTTTTCGAATATGGAGACGTCAGATCTTCTGGATGATCCTCGGAAC
This sequence comes from Spirochaetota bacterium, assembly GCA_003644105.1. Lineage (GTDB taxonomy): Bacteria > Spirochaetota > Spirochaetia > DSM-2461 > DSM-2461 > UBA2779. The sequence goes on from QNBK01000010.1 coordinate 12,758, forward strand.
AGTCGGCGCCCTGGTTATTGCCAGAGTTCCGGGTAAATTGATACGTAAATCTGTCCCTTATCTTGTCTGGTCAGCATTGATTCTCAATCTTTCCACCTACATACCGGGGGTGGGATATTCCTCCGGAGGTGCCCGGCGCTGGATTGAAATATCCGGTATGACTTTTCAGCCATCGGAATTAACCCGGGTAGCCCTGGTTCTTTATCTGGCCCGAATGCTGGAAAAGAATGAAAGCCGGCTGGAGAACTTTCGGGACGGACTTCTCCCCCCGTTACTGGTTGTTTCCGCATTAATTCTGACAGTTTATTTTCAAAATGACTTTTCAACAGCTATGTACCTGCTGTTTATTTCTTTCGGGATGTTTTTTGCCGCCGGAGTCTCTCGGGCCGCTGTCAGTATTGCCGGGGTAACTGCTGTAATGTCTGCAGCAGCGATGCTGCTGCTCAAACCATATCGCCTGGAACGGCTGAAATCCTGGTTTCATCCGTCTGCCGACCCTTCAGGTGCCGGGTATCAACTGCTCAAGGCCCGTTCGGCGCTGGAAAACGGTGGTATATGGGGTTTAGGGCTCGGCCGTGGTGAAGTGAAAATGGGCGGTTTACCTGCGGCTCACTCCGATTTTGTTGTTGCCGTTGTGGGGGAGGAAACAGGTTTTATCGGAGTTTTCTTCGTTCTGCTGCTGTTCACTGTTTTTGCCGTCAAAGGATGGCAGGCCGCGGGAAAGGCCTCGGATACTTTTTCCCGCTGGGGGCTTTTCGGGCTGATTTCCGCCGTTTACTGGCAGGCTCTTATTAATTTTTCTGTAGTTTCAGGGCTTCTTCCCGCTACGGGGATACCACTTCCCCTGTTCTCTGCCGGCGGTTCTGCTGCATTTATCACTCTGATAATTTTCGGCCTGATATACAATCTTTCGGAGGCTGGAAAATGACTGTTGTACGTCGTTCAAGCCGTTCCCGTATATTTCTTTTATCTGTTGTTATTGTTCTACTTTTGTTGTTTCTTGCAGAGTTGGTCTGGGACATGCTTTTATCCCCCAGGCTTGTTATCCGAAAAATCAAGCTGGAAAGCGATTTGAGTCTGAGTGATGGACAACTTCTGGAGATGTTGAATCTGGATGGAGACACATGGGCCTCACTTGATGAATTAAACGTGCAGAAACGGCTTGAATCCTACCCGGTTGTACGTAAAGCCCGGGTGGTAAAAGTTTTTCCCGATACTCTCAAGCTTTATATCTATCGGCGACGCCCCCTGGCTGCTGCGTTATTCAGCATAGATGGGAAACCCGTTCCTGCTGTATTTGATGAAGAAGGATATGCCGTACAGATCGGGACGGGCTCAGAACCGGTGAATCTTCCCATCATTTCCGGTCCGAGTTTCTCCGAGCCGCCTCTGGGCTCCCGTCTTCCAGAATCTATTTGTGCAATACTAAGAGATCTTTCACAAATGCGCTCGGAAGACTTACATCTGTTCGCTCTGATTTCTGAGATAGAAATTATTCCTCGTGGAAATGAAAATTACGATTTGAAACTTTATATGAACCATATTCCCATTCCTATCATGGTTGATCATAACCTGACTGTTGAATCTGTCCGGCAGGCTGTACTGGTGCTGGATGTGCTGGCCTCGGGGAATAATGGAGATATAGAAGAAGCAGATATGCGTGGCGGTCATGTTGTATACCGTCCTGTGGAGGGAAGTTGATGACCGACAGTGAAGTAATCGCCGGTCTGGATATCGGTACAAACCGTATTCGAGTCCTTGTGGCTGAATACGACACCCGGGGCAAGCTGGTAGTTTCCGGCTGGGGTGAGAGCCGCTCCGAAGGTATGCGTAAAGGTATCGTTGTGAACATTGAGGCGGCCCGGGAAGCTGTTCTAAAGGCTGTTGAGGCTGCAGAGCATGAAGCGGGGAGAACTGTGACAGAGCTGTGGACCGCTTTAGGTGGTGCTTCAGTGGACAGTTTGAATTCCCGGGGAGTGGTGGCTGTATCCGGAAAAAACCGGGAAATCGGCGAGGCGGATGTTGAACGGGTTCTCGATGCTGCCCGGGCTGTTGTTATTCCCATGGACAGGGACATCCTTCACGTTCTTCCTCAGGAATACATCATCGACGATCAGGGTGGTGTTCGGAATCCAATGGATATGATCGGTGTGAGGCTTGAAGCAGAAGTACACATTGTAACAGCTTCTGTTTCCGCCATTAAGAATATTGAGAAAGCCATCGAACGGGCGGATTACAAGCTTGGAGATGTAGCTCTGGGCAGTCTTGCCGCTGCCCGGGCACTTTTGAATGAAGATGAAAAAGAAATGGGTGTTCTGATGATAGATATCGGAGCTTCCTCCACGGACTTCATTCTGGTACACGGAGGTGCTCCAAGAGTTACCGGCTCAGTTCCTGTTGGGGGTGCTCAGGCCAGCAGTGATTTGTCCATCGTACTGAACACTCCTCTGGATTCTGCAGAACGGATTAAATGTGAGTCCGGCTGCTGCTGGGATGCCCTGGCCGATGCAGAAGAGCCGGTTATTATTCCTGGTGTCGGCGGAAGGCCGCCTGTACCGGTACCGGTAACCGAATTGTGCAGGATTTTACAGCCCAGGATGGAAGAAATTTTCCGGATTGTTCGAAAGAAAATCGAGAAAACTTCTGGAAACGCCGTAATCAGCGGAGGTGTTGTTCTTACCGGTGGAGGAGCCCTGCTTCCTGGTGTGGCAGATGTTGCCTCCGGGGTTTTCAATCAGCCGGTGAGACTCGGGAATCCACGATCTTCTGTGGAATGGCCTGAATCCTGTCGTGATTCCAGGTGGTCTACAGCAGCAGGATTGATATTACTGGGAGATGCGGTGAAAAGCGGTGGAAATAACGGAGAAAACACAGATTATGCGGAAGAATCTGTCAATCCTCTCAAGGGATTGATGAAATGGCTCGGTGAATTCTTTTAGAAACGCAAATAGGAACCCGGGGAGGGGTAGATAATATGGACTTGGAAATTATGGATGAACGTGTTGCAGGTAAAACCGTCATTAAAGTAATCGGCTGTGGCGGGGGCGGGAGTAATGCTGTAGCAAGAATGATTCAGGTGGGGGTTCAGGGTGTGGACTTCATTGCCGCAAATACCGATCTGCAGGCCCTTGAGTCGTCTCTTGCATCAACAAAAGTTCCTCTGGGCCGTCAGGTTACCGGAGGTCTTGGTGCTGGCGGAAAGCCGGAAATTGGAGAACAGGCTGCTGAAGAAGATAGAGAAACCATTCAGAACGTTCTCAAAGGAGCGGATATGGTGTTCGTAACTGCCGGTATGGGCGGTGGAACGGGAACCGGATCAGCTCCTGTTATTGCCCGGATCGCCAAAGAAATGGGTTGCCTCACTGTTGCCGTTGTTACACGTCCCTTCAGCTTTGAACGCCAGAGAAAAATGGATCTTGCAGAAGCCGGAATAGAAAAGCTTCGGGAACATGTGGATACCGTGATTACCATACCCAATGAAAATCTACTTAAACTGGTGGATCGGAAAACCCCGATCCGGGAAGCCTTTCTGATGGCCGACGATGTGCTGAGGATGGGCGTACAGGGAATCTCCGATCTTATTACAAAACGGGGTGAAATCAATATTGACTTTGCCGACGTCCGTACAGTGATGGAAGGTCAGGGAGATGCCCTGATGGGTATCGGAGAAGGCCGGGGTGACAACCGGGCCGTAGATGCGGCTACCATGGCCATAGAGAATCCCCTGCTGGATGATGTGAATATTGAAGGTGCCAGGGGACTGCTTGTGAATGTTACCGGCGGGCCAGATTTTTCACTGTTTGAATACAATGAGGTTATGGACATAATTTCTTCACGGGTTGATAAGCAGGCCAATGTTATTTCCGGGCAGGATACCGATGATTCCATGGGTGATGAGGTAAGGGTAACCGTTATCGCCACAGGGTTCGGAGGGGCAATGGAACGCTCGATGAAACAGAATAAGACAGCCGTAAAGGAAGAAATTGAAGAAGTTCTTCCCTACGATGTCTGGTTGGGGTTGAGCGGCGGGCGAGGCCTGGCGGCTTCAACACCACCCGCACTTACAGTTCCGGCAGCAGAGTCAATTGCTGCAATGGATGATACCGATCTGTTGATTCCCACCGTGATGCGGGAAAAAAGATTCGGAGGCGGGAGATAAGGTGAGCGGGAAAAAGCTGGCCGTGGAATACGAAGGTTATCTCAGGAACGAACTCAGGGTGGCCGACTCCACCGCCGGCACCTATGCAGCCGAAGCGCGAAGATTCGGCCATTGGCTGGATGAATTGGAACTGGATGCCTCAGCTGTGAACGGGGTAGATATTGAAACATACGTAGCGGGTCGAAGTGGATCCGAACCTTTGAGCGCCAGAACCATCTCCCGTATTTTCAGCACTCTAAGGTCTTTTTTCGGGTTCATGCTTAAAGCCGGGTACCGGAAAGACGATCCCTCTATGGATGTGGAGCGTCCAAGGATCGGCAGGAACTTACCCGAAGTTCTTGAACTCAGTGAAGTGGAGCGTTTCCTGGATTCCATCGATCTGGGATCCCCCTACGGACTGCGGGACAGAACTCTCTTTGAGCTGATTTATTCCTGCGGTCTGCGTGTCAGTGAGGCCGCCTATCTTGAGTTATCTCAGATATTCCTGAAAGAAGGTTTAATCAGAGTCAGGGGTAAGGGAGATAAGGAACGCCTTATACCTCTGGGTGATGAAGCTGAGAAGTGGCTTAAAACTTATCTCCGTGAAGGCCGTCCTGTTCTCCTCAAGGGGCCGTCTCATAACGATCGGGTTTTTCTGAACAACCGGGGAGAAGGTTTGAGCCGTAAGGGTATGTGGAAAAGATTCAAAGGAATTGCATCCCGGGCTGATGTGAATGGAAAGATTCATACACTCAGGCATTCTTTTGCCACCCATCTTCTCAGAGGCGGAGCCGATCTTCGCAGTGTTCAGGAATTATTGGGGCATGCGGATATCAGTACAACACAGATTTACACACATCTGAATCGGGATGATCTCGAGCGGGCTCATAGAGCCTATCATCCAAGGGGATAGGAAAGTATGAAGAGTATTGTCGGGAGAAATAAAAATTTGACCTCTGGCGCAGTTACAGTGGCTACTTTTCTCTCCCGCGCACTACTGATAGCTGTCCTTGCGATACTCCCTCTTATCAGCTCCTGCGGAGAGTCCCGGAACCGTGAATCACTGGCAGAGCGAATGGCTGAGGACGATGAACGGATTTCTGAACTCAAGGCGAAAATCCGGGGAGTAGACAAACAGGTTGAGAATACAATTGAAGCGGTAAAGGACAAAGGTACCTACTGGCGTCTTCTGGGTTTGAAATACATGGACTATAAAATGTGGGGTGAAGCTCTGGCAGCCTTTGATGAAGCAACGGAGATTTATCCCGAAAATGCCCCCCTCCTATACAACAGGGCCCTTACAGCTGCACAGATGGCTTTATCTTCCGATACCCCGGAGTTAAAGGCATCGTATTTTGCCCGGGCTGAAACCGGTTACCGAAGAGCTATAACGGTGGATCCCCTGTATACGCCCTCTCTGTATGCCCTCTCTGTTCTTCTGGTATTTGAACTGGATCGGCCTCTCGAAGCTGCACCCCTGCTTCAGGACTATCTTAAAATCGAACGTAGTAATATTAATGGACGATTTCTCCTTGCCAGAGTGTATCTGGAAGCCGGAATGAAGAGTGAAGCTCTCAATCTTTATGAAGAGATAATGGATCTGGCAAGAGATAAAACAGACGCTGTGAAAGCCGAAGAACTCTACAATCGGGTTGCCGGGGGTGGAAATGACTCATAATCCACTGCTCTTAAGCGTTTTGAATCGATTGCCCGGTCACAACGGCTGGCTTAAGCACTCAATCCTTTCATCCTGTCGGGACATGAAAGATCTTCCCGAGGCCATTGCTGAATACAAGTCAAAGCGTCCCTTGAGGTCGAAAGGAAGGATACCGGAAGCTGATCGTCTGCTCAGAGAAGCAGAAACAGAACTCCGAAGACTCAAGTACTACCGCATCGGGTATAAAGTTCTGGGGGAATCCGATTACCCTGCATCTCTGGCACTTATTGAAGATCCGCCGCTGCTCCTCTATTACAGAGGAACACCGGCATTCAACCGAAAACCGGGAATTGCCATCGTGGGAACCCGCCGGCCCTCAGGCTCTGCAATGAGGCAGGCCTACCAATTGGGACTTGAGTTTTCTCTGGCTGATTATCCGGTTATTTCCGGCCTGGCTTTTGGAATTGACAGAGCTGTGCATGAAGGAGCTCTGGACGGCTACGGTGCAACCTGGGCTGTTCTGGCAGGTGGTCTGGATCGCCCCAGTCCACTCTCACACCGTAGGCTGGCTTCAAAAATACTGGATAAAGGCGGTGCCCTAATTGGTGAAATCACACCGGGAACTTATCCGGCAAAATATGCCTTCCCCCGGAGAAACCGCATCCTAAGCGGCTTGAGTCGTGGGTGTATTGTTGTTCAGGCCCCCTCCGGATCAGGAGCACTGATAACAGCTGATTTTGCCTTGGATCAGAATCGTGATCTGTATGTTGCATCATCTGGATTGGAAGGGGCTTCTTCTGATGGAACCCGGAATCTGGAACGTCAGGGTGCCCCGGTAATTTCCGGTATCTCAGATGTGATGAGGGATTGGGGCAGGTTTATGGATATTCCTACGGTAGATAACGTACCGGGTCCCGGGGGATCTGACGATCTGGCCCGAATGATGAAAACGGAACTTGATGGCCGGTTGTACCGGTATATGGGAGGTTGGTTTGAGTATCGAGGCGCATGATTGGCTTGAACATTTGCGGGATGTCAGACGACTTTCCGAAGCAACAATTCGCTCTTACCGCAGGGATCTGGCCTCGTGGTCGGCATTTCTCGGGGAACAGGGTATAACCGACTCGGATGCAGGGCAAAGTGAAGCCAGGATGTTTATATCCCGGATGTCTTCCAGGCACATGGCCTCGGCAACGGTGAATCGTCGGTTGTCTGCTCTCAAAGGATATTACGAGTGGCGCCGTCGGAGAATTCCAGGTACGGTTAATCCGTTTTTCAGTACCCGGACGGTAAAAAAGGGCCGGCGGCTTCCCGGTTATCTCACCCATGAGGAAATTGAGGTGTTTCTCGACTCAACAGGGATTGATTTTGCGGGATTAAGAGACAAATTCCTGTTTGAGCTTCTATATTCAACCGGCTGCCGGGTTGGTGAAATCTGTTCCTTGAACGTAGCCGATGTAGTGCGCCGGCAGGTGAGAGTCCGGGGAAAGGGCGATAAAGAGCGAATGGTATTTATTGGAAGCAGGGCGGCGGAAGCTCTGGATAGCTATCTGCCCCTCCGGCTCGAGCACTCGGCAGAAGATTCGGACAGCCGTCAGGCTCTGATACTCGATTTGAGGGGTGAACGTTTAACCAGCCGTGGTGTGTACTATCTCATCCGGCGATATGCCGCTCTGACAGGTATGGCGAAAAATGTAACCCCCCATACTTTCAGGCACAGTTTTGCAACCCATGTGCTTGATGAAGGTGCCGATATCAGAACCGTTCAGGAATTACTGGGACATGCCAGTCTTTCAACAACACAGATTTATACACATACAGGGATTGAGAGGATTAAACAGGTTTACCGCTTGTCTCATCCCCATGCAAAGCGTACGGTAAATACCGGAGGAAGTAATGTCTGAGATACGAGGAACAACTATAGTTGCTGTCCGGAAAAACGGACAGGTTGCTATGGCCGGAGACGGGCAGGTAACCCTGGGCGAATCGGTAATAATGAAAGGGAAGGCCCGGAAAGTCCGGCGGCTATACAACGATAGAGTTCTTGTCGGTTTTGCCGGTTCAACAGCCGATGCATTCACCCTTGAAGAACGTTTTGAAGGGAAATTAAAAGAGTTTTCCGGTGATGTTACCAGAGCCGCTGTGGAACTGGCCAAGGACTGGCGGACAGACCGCATTCTACGCCGTCTGGAAGCCATGCTGCTGGTAGCAGATCTTGATATAACTCTTCTTCTCAGTGGAAACGGGGATGTTATAGAACCGGATGAAGGGGCTGTGGCCATCGGAAGCGGCGGAAATTATGCCTATTCCGCGGCAATGGCCTATCTGGATGGATCAGATCTGGATGCAAAAAGTATTGCCCAGCGATCTATAAAAATAGCATCTGAAATTTGTGTCTTTACAAATAACATCATCACCTTGGAGGTTTTGGAAAATGAGTAAACTTGAGGGACTGACACCCCAGGAAATTGTCGATGCTCTGGATCATTATATCATCGGTCAGAAAGCAGCCAAGAAATCTGTTGCTATTGCTTTAAGAAACCGGCAGCGCCGGGCAAAACTTCCTGATGATATCAGAGATGAAGTTGCACCGAAAAACATATTGATGATCGGTCCTACCGGCGTGGGGAAAACCGAAATCGCCCGCCGGTTGGCCAAGCTTTCCGGAGCACCGTTTATCAAGGTTGAAGCAACAAAGTTCACCGAAGTGGGATATGTCGGCCGGGATGTGGAATCCATGGTGAGAGATCTTATGGCACAAGCTGTATCCATGGTGAAAGAAGAGATGAAAGCCGGTGTTGAACAGGCCGCAAAAGAGGCTGCTGAAGAAGCTCTTCTCGATGTTCTGGTTCCCGGTTCATCAGCTCCTCCACCGGAAGGAGTAGATATTAATACGCCGGTTGAGCCGGACAGAGGTGCTCATGCCCGGGATGTTCTCCGGAAAAAACTTCGGGAAGGGGCTCTGGACGACCGGATGGTGGAAATAACTTCAGGTGGCGGCCGAAAACCCCATGTTGAGGTTATTTCCGGAGCCGGTGTCGAGCAGATGGGCTTCGATTTCGGTAATCTCGGTTCCATTTTTCAGGGGCCGAAAAAACCCCGGAAGGTAAAAGTAGCCCGTGCCAGAGAGCTGATGGAAGCAGAGCAGCAGGAAAAGCTTATTGATGCAGAAAGTGCGATAGAAACAGCCAGGGAGCGGGTTCAGAATGCCGGTATTATCTTCATTGATGAAATCGATAAAATTGCTGTGAAGGAAGGCCGCTCCGGAGGACCTGATATTTCAAGAGAAGGCGTTCAACGGGATATACTGCCAATCGTTGAAGGATCTTCGGTCAATACAAAATACGGTATTGTAGATACAGCTCATATACTTTTTATTGCCGCCGGAGCATTCAACCTGTCAAAACCTTCAGATCTTATACCGGAACTTCAGGGAAGATTCCCCCTCAGGGTGGAATTGGAATCCCTCACGGCAGAAGACTTCAAGGAGATTCTCACATCACCGAAAAATGCTCTTACCCGACAATACATCGAACTGCTTGCCACTGAGGAAGTTACCCTTATCTTTAAGGATGATGCTGTTAAACGTTTGTCGGATATAGCCGCGGAAGTAAATAACAGTACTGAGAATATCGGCGCACGCAGGCTTCACACAGTTCTGGAACTCCTACTGGAGGATGTTTCCTTTGATGCTCCGAACCTTGGAGGACAGACGGTAACAGTAACACCTGATTATGTGAATGAACGCTTGAATAAGATAATTGAAGACCGTGATTTATCCAGGTACATATTATGAGAAATTGGAACTCAGTGGGAGCCTGAAACGTGCCGAAAATGAAGATGAGGGGATGTCCTTCAGAACCCGGGGAGTGGGTGATGAGGAAGAATCCCGGGAGGAATACATGTTAGAAAACACAACATTTGCCAAATCCGTAGATCTTCTCCAGAGAAATATGGCGGTATCAACATTGCGGCGGCAGGTTATTTCAAACAACATCGCCAATGCCGAAACACCGAATTTCAAGCGGTCTGAGGTGAGTTTTGAAGCTGAACTCGGCCGGGCTCTGGCTTCGGAGAAACTGGATAAATCCATCGGGGTTGTTACCAACGAGAAGCATATTCCTTTCAATAGTACTGTGGATTATCGAACAGTCGGTCCTAAGATTGCGCTGGATTATCTGACTACGTCAAAAAATAACGGCAACAACGTGGATATAGAGCGGGAAATGATGCAGGCCACTGAAAATCAGATGATGTATGAATTGATGACCAAGGCAGTCAGTCATGAATTTCGTCAGATTAATATCGTGCTCAGGTAAGGGGAGGAAGTGAAAAATGAAACTGAATAGAACAGCATCTTCCTTTGATACGG
>QNBK01000011.1 GCA_003644105.1 Spirochaetota bacterium
ACTTTGAGCTCATTGTGAATGACAGCGGTAATTGTTCCGGCAACAGCTCCAGCCAGCAAAGCCAGGAGTATGCCCGTCCAGACCGGAAGGCCTCCCACAAGGCTGGTGGCCATTATAGCTGCACCCAGAGGAAATGAACCGTCTACGGTGAGGTCGGGAAAATCCAGTATTCGGAACGTCATGAACACGCCGAGGGCCATGATGCTGTAAATCAGGCCCTCAACGAAAATACCTTCAATCACTTAGTTCGTTTCAATCGTGCCGTCTTTCACGACAGTTTCAGCTTTGGCGACAAGGTCGGCAGGAACTGTAATTCCAAGTTCTTTTGCAATGTCGAGATTGACAAAAAGTTCGATATCATCGACAGAGGTCATGAACCGGGTTGGAATGGATGCAGGATCGGTACCTTGAAGAACTTCCACAACGAGTTTTCCAGTGGCCTGTCCCATTTTGTAATAGTCAAAACCCCATGCGAGAAATACACCGTTTTCCGGTGCGGAACTGGGATCGGCGGAGAGAATGGGGATTCCCTCTTTTGCAGCCACATCTCCAATAGCGGCCAGTGCGGAAACGACGGTGTTATCGGTACTGACATAAAAAGCATCTACACGGCCGGCAATAGCCTGAGCGGCCTGTTTCACTTCAGCTGAAGTGGCCACGGTGGAAGGAACAAACTCAATCCCCAACTCAGTACAGGCTTCTTCCGCCAATTCTGCCAGGCGGACAGCATTGGCCTCACCGGAACTGTATACATGCCCCAGGGCTTTAATATCTTTGAGTTCTTGAAGCAGGGCAATCTGATCCTTTACAGGAGTCATGTCGGATATTCCGGTGATATTCCCTTCACTTTTGTCAATGGAGGGGACCAGACCGGCATCGACAGGATCGGTAACAGCGCAGAAGATAACCGGTACGTCTGTAATTACGTTAGCCAGGGCCACGGCAGTAGGGGTGGCTATTCCAACGGCCAGATCTACTTTGTCGGTTTTAAACTTCTGAGCGATGGAAGAGGCGGTACTCATCTCTCCGTTGGCATTCTGATTATCAAATACCGCATCGGGGTAAGTCTCCAGAACAACTTCCATGATGCCGTTTTCCAGGGCATCAAGGGCGGGGTGGGCAACAATTTTTGTAATTCCGATTGTGAGAGGTTTATCCTCTGGAACACCGGTGGCATAAGCCGAGAATGCTAAAAGTGCGAGCACAATTGTGCTGAGTAGGATTTTTTTCATTTTTCCCTCCAATTTTTCAAGTGATGTTGTTATACATAGAAACGCCATGATTGGTCAATTGCAAAACTGTCATGTTGAAAGATTGATGAAATAATGGCAGTTAAAGAGAAATTATGTATATTTATGGAAGATTGCTGAAGTGCAATTAGTGCGCTTAGGATTATACTGGTAAAGGAGAATTACTTATTATGGAAAACACTGGATTTTTAGCGGCTGGGGCTCAGGCGCGGTATCGGACGATTCTCCGGAATGTGTATATGTGGATGACTGTCGGGCTCTCTCTGACAGCGGTAGTTGCCTGGTGGTCGGCAAATTCACCATCCGTTCGGCAGCTGATGTTCGGAAACGGCAGACTTCCGTTCTTTGTTCTGGCCATCGGTACTTTTGTGCTGGTGGTGGTTCTATCCCGCAATATTATGAAGATGAGCGTTACCGCTGCCATGGGTGGATTTGCTTTATATGCAGTACTGAACGGTTTTCTCATGTCTTTTATTTTTCTGGCCTACACAAACACAGTTATATTTCAAGCTTTTGCTGTATCTGCAGGTATGTTCGGTGTGATGAGCCTGTGGGCCGTTACCACTAAACGCGATCTTTCAGGCTGGGGGCATTACCTGTTTATGGGACTGATCGGTCTGATTATCGCCGGACTGGTCGGTATGTTTATCGGCGGAGCCGCGTATAATTTTCTCTACTCTGCTGCCGGGGTTGTCCTTTTCACCGCTCTTACTGCCTATGATACCCAGATGATTAAAAAAATGAGCGATCAGGCCAGTGCTAATGCAAGTGAAGATGATTTTATCCGGCTATCCATCATCGGTGCATTAAAGCTCTATCTGGACTTTATCAATATGTTTCTATTTCTTTTGAGAATTTTCGGTCGCCGAAGATAGTGACTGATTATCCGGGTTTAAAGGATTTCCTTGATTCCTCACCTACGGCGTTTCACGCAACTGAAAGCATTTCAGATGTGTTGGAAAAGAACGGCTACAATAAGCTTGATGAAACACAGAAGTGGGAACTGGAAAGCGGCCGGGGATATTATCTTATCAGGGACGGTCGGGGTGTAATCACCCTCCGGTTTGATGCTGAAGAGGTCGGCAACCGGACAACTGCCGGTGCGGCTTCATTGTTTCCCGATGAGATAGTTGAAAGAATTGTGCTGTCTTCCTGCGGAGGCCGGGAGGAGCTGAAGAGCATGGCCAGAAACACTACGCTGCAGATGTGTTTTCAGAGCCCCGAGTTCTTAAAGCGGCTAAAAGGGCAGGGGTTCAAATGCAGAAACTGATATTCCGCTCGGATTTACCCTGCGGTTTCACTGTGGGCCCTATAAGCTCTGCGGGGCTTTCTATTTCAGCTGTAGATATCGGCAATCCCCTGTGGGCCATGCACAGTTCCAGAGAAACAGCCTCAATATCCGACCATAACTGTATGATTAAACTTCTACGTGAGTGCTGGAAATCCTGACTTTTCACACGTTCAGAAAACAGTTATCAGTAATATTCTCCCTTTTTTTCCTGAACCTTCCATTCGGTTATTCCTTTGAGATTTCTGCCCCGATATACCTTGTGGCCAATGCGGACAATGGAGATATCCTTCTGGAACACGGTGCGGATATCTCTATTCCTCCTGCCTCTCTTGCAAAGATTATGACATTGAACCTTTCAATGAAGGATGTTGAATCCGGCAGGATTTCCTACAGTAAGCTGTACAGCGTTCCTTCAGGAGGGTGGGCGGAATCTATGCGTCCCGGATCATCAATACTGGGTTTAAGTCCCGGAGATGAATCTACACTTCTCACACTTCAAAGGGCGGCTGCAATGGTATCGGCGAATGATGCCGCCTGGGCTCTGGCCTTATTGTCCAATAACGATGCTGATGATTTTATCCTGAGGATGAATCAAACTGCCTCTGAAATCGGTATGAGCAAGACTCTTTATGCCGATCCTGACGGTTGGTCGTCACTATCAATAACAACAGGAAGGGATCAGCTGCTTCTTGCTCTTTCCTATATCAGGGGTCATCCGGGTGTGCTCAATCGTCTTCACAGCCTGCCATGGATGGTTTACCAGGATACTGACAACATCAGAAATAAAGTACGAAAAAGAAATACAAACCTTCTTCTGGGCCGAATAGCTGGTGTGGACGGACTTAAAACCGGCACAATCCCTTCAGCCGGTTTCCATTTTATTGCAACGGCAAAACGGAGCGGCACACGGTTTGTATCTCTTGTTATGGGAATTAAATCTTCAAGCTATTATGAGTCTTTAAACCTGAGGGCCGATGAAGCCGGAGCCTTGCTTGAATGGGCCTTTGACAATTACTACAGCTGGAAGCCAGCCCCTGTACCACTTATTCATATCCCTGTACGCCACGGCAGCCTCCGGTCTGTATCTCTTCAGATTCCTAAAGAGAAATGGGACAGTATCGAAGCAGTTACTCTGAAGAGTTCTGATACACGAGCTTTGACAGTTATGATTGATACTCCCGAAGAGCTTACAGCTCCATTGGAACCTGGTGATTCTGCAGGGTTTATCAGGTGGTACAAGGGATCTGATATGCTCATGGAGCAACCCCTGGTGGTATCTTCACCCGTTTCCCGGCATTGGCGATTGAAAGATATCTTCTAATTTCTTAATTTCCCTTGACAGTATCCTCCCCGGAAGTAATCTGTCATAAACATTTTAATCGTCAAAATGAGGCATCTATGAATCAGGCAGAAGTAAAAGACATATTATTAAAACTGGAAAGTGACGTTCCTGAATTTTCTGTTACATTCACAGGGAAAGAAAGTAAGCGGGTGGATGGCCTGTACAAACCCGAAAGTTGTGAAATCTTAATTCATAACAAAAATTTCCCTGATGATAATATTCTTCTCTACACAGCGATACATGAATATGCCCATCATGTGCATTTCAGCCGTTATCCTGAAGAAGTTACCCGCAGAGCTCATACCAATAGATTCTGGGATCTTTTTCACGGTCTTCTCTCAGAAGCGGAAGATAAAGGTATCTATAAAAGTCTGTTTGACAATGACCGGGATTTTCAATTACTGACAAAGAGAATCAAGTCTGAATATCTGGAAAAGAACGGGTATCTGATGAAGGAATTCGGAAAACTCCTGATTGAAGCTTTGGATCTATGCAGAGAAAAACATGCTGTATTTGAAGATTATGCAGAAAGAATATTGGGGATGACCCGGGGATCAGCAAGGAGCATGATGAAGGTATATGCATTGGATATTGATGAGTCCCTCGGCTTTGAAAATATGAAAGTTGTTGCATCCATCAAAAATCCTAAGGAGCGAATTGAGGCTGCGGAATCATTTAAAGAGGGGAAAACACCCCCTCAGGTTCGTCAGCATATTAAAGAAACCCGTACTGAACCTGAGCCGTCCATGGGCAGGCTTGAAGCTCAGAAGCGCAGGCTGGAAAAAAACATTACAAATCTTCAGGAAAAGTTGGAGAATGTAGACAGACAGCTTGAAGAATTAACCCTGGAGGCCAGCACATGAGTAATGAAGTCCGTCTGATCGGTATTTCCGGAGGTTCAGGATCGGGTAAAACAACGATAATCAAGAGAATTGCCGAAAGAGTTAAGGACTTTGTTTTCATACCTCAGGATAATTACTACAAAAGTGCTGAAAATATTTCAAATAAAAATATTACAGACTTCAACTTCGATCATCCTGATGCCTTTGACACATCTCTGCTGCTTGAACATCTGTCGGAACTGAAAGAGGGTAAGGCTATAGAAATGCCGACGTATGATTTCGTCCATCACCGCAGAGCGAAAGAAGTAGTCCAGGTTGAACCAAGCCGGGTTGTTCTTGTTGAAGGGATCATGGTTTTCTTTGAACAGGAAATCAGAGACATGATGGACCTGAAAATCTTTGTCGACACACCGGACGATATCCGTTTTATCCGCCGGTTGGAGCGTGACGTAACCGATCGGGGGCGGACAATGGAATCCGTTATCAAACAGTACCTGGAAGTTGTCCGCCCGGGACATTATATGTTTATTGAGCCTACCAAAGAGTTTGCCGACATCATCATCCCTGAAGGCGGACACAACGCCAATGCCCTCAGGGTTCTCGCATCGTTCATGAATGATATTCTTACTTGACCCAGGATTCTAAAGCCTCATCGCCCATTTCTCTGGCAAGATCGAATGGCGTTTTACCAGAAGCATTTCGGGCCAGCTTATCGGCTCCTTTCTCAAGGAGAACTTCAATCATATCTTTATCGGCATCGGCCATTACCGCCAGATGCAGAGCTGTATTACCTCTGTTGTCCTGACGATTAATCAGTTTCCGGTCCATGAGTTCCGACATGAATACCGCATCGGCTTCCAAGGCCAGTTCCATTGGAGTGATGCCCATTCTGTCTACGGCAAACAGATCGCTGCCTGAATTAATGAGAAACCTGGCTGACTCCGTGTTTCTCCGGCTGATGGCCGTATGAAGAGCGGTTCTACCGTTGTTATCACGCATCTGAAGGCTTGCCCCGTTGTCAAGGAGCAATTCAGCGGTATTCACCCTGTCTGACTCAACGGCAATAAACAACGGAGTCTGTCCCATATCATCCCTGATATCGGCGGCAGCCCCGGCAGCAAGAAGCCAGGACGTTATTTTCTCATTCCCGGAAAATGACGACATATGAAGGGCTGTTTGACCTGTATTATCAATTAAATCAAGTTGAGCACCGTTTTCATACAAAAGTTTCAGAATATTTAACGCGCCCCAGCTGACTGACTCATGCACAGGACTATGTCCCAGATTGTCACCGATATTCGGATCTGCCCCGGCTGAAAGAAGTATCCCGGTAATTTCCATGGAACCGGTATGTACAGCTTCATGCAGAGCCGTGCCTTCCTGCTGATTCTGATGATTGCTGTCTGCTCCTGCAGTGATTAATGCATCAACTATTATGGGGTATTCCCAATGCACAGCATGAAAAAGCGCGGTATTCCCCCAGCGGTCTTCCATATCGATTCTGCCCGTTAAAAAGGAAACCGTAAAATCCGGCCCCTGCTTAAAAGCCTTGATGAGTGGAGTCATGCCCTCGTTATTTTCTAAAAAGGGATCGGAGTCTTTGTTCATCAGAGTTACAGCCAGAGGAACATTGCTCTGGTGTACAGCATAATGAAGAGCTGTTTCCCCATTGGAGTCTCTAAGATCCGGTAGAGATCCGGCATCCAGTAGAATCTTCAGAGTTTCAGGTTCAGCATTCATGGATACTGCCAGATGAAGCACACTTCTCCCTTCATTATCGGTCTGGTTTAAACGATCGCCGGTGAAAAACCATGAACTTACTTCACTCCCATAACCCAGGGCACCTTCTGCCGGAGTGATACCTTTATTGTTTCTTGCAAATATATCGGCACCTTCAGAGAGGAAAAGTTCGGAGAAATCGCGGTCGGAAGCTTCCACAGCCAGCATCAGCGGAGTGTTCCCAGCCCTGTCTCTCGGGTCGATTTCCGCATTGCGGCCCAGAAGCAGCCGGGCACCGGCAATGTCCGTTCTCAGAAGTACAGTCATATGAAGGGGCGTGCTGCCTGAACCGTTTTTAAGATTCGGTTCTGCTCCTCTATCCAGCAGCATGGTTGTCATTGCAAAATTATCATTGGCGGTAAGCGACTCATGAATTGGCGCATTACCGTTGTAGTCCCGTACATTCACATCGGAACCAGCATCAAGCAGCAGAGTTGCAATAGTTCTGTAACCCTTTCGAACAGCAACATGAAGAGCGGTATTCCCCGGCTGATCTCTTGAATTGATATCGGCACCGTTTGCCAGCAGATAGCGAACCATTCCCTCCTGTCCTTTTTCAGCGGCCAGCTGCAGTGCCGTCAGACCGTAGTCAAACCTGATTTCCAGATTCCCAGTTCTCAAAGGTTCCACAATGTACTGCCACTCTTCATCCCGGGGCTGCAGGGAACCGGATTTCAGAAGAAATGCTGCGCATTGAATCTGCTCAAGCCTTACCGGTGAACTCAATGAGGCATCCAGTGCTGTTCGTCCGGCTGTATCGGTAAGGTTGATATCGGCACCTTCAGAAACAATTACAGGGAGAAGCTCGTACAAACCGGCTTCTGCGGCATTGTGGAGTATTGGTGCATTTTTAATTACTGGAAGATTGACATTGTTACTGTTGAGTAAGGCCTTCATCATACTCGGTTTGTCCTGAAGGCTTAACAATGCCGGTGAGTTCCCGAAATTATCCTGTAGTGATATATCCGCCCCCGAAGAGCACAGAATATCAACCACATCTTCATTGCCTGCTTTAACAGCAAGGAGTAAAGGTGTTTCGCCGGCATTATCTTTCGGGTCGAGAACAGCTCCGCGAATCAGGAGAATAGAAACTATTTCAGCATCACCTGAGGCAGATGCAACATGAAGAGCCGTTTTCCCCTCATCATCAGTTTCATTCAGATTGATATCAAGTTTCAGCAGATGGCTGATTCCCTGAGCATCTCCTGAAGCGGCCATGTCAAGAATACCCGGCTGGGATTCTTCGGCATCAGCATCTTCAATTGCTGCGTTTCCAGGGCTCTTCGATTCTTTCTGACCACCAGCCCAGAGAGAAAACGATACGAAAATGACAGTTGTTACCAGTAATATTTTTTTCATGGACAAAGCGCTCCTAATCATCAAATCGGCGTTCTTCCAACCAGTCCTTAACAGAGGACTTAAATTAACAATAAGCAGCAGATAAGTAAATTGTAAATTTATTAATAATTTGTAACAGTTCATTACATTAAATGTCTATTCATGAGTTACAATCAGAATGAATGGAGAAACTATGTCAGTCATACTACCAGTTACCGGATCCGGGGAAACCTACAAGGTAAAACCTTCAAAAATCATTGCCGTCGGTTTGAATTACAAAGAACACATAGAAGAAAGCCTGTCTGTGAAGGTTCAGGGGTTTGATGGTGAAAAGCCTGATGAGCCGGTTCTCTTCAATAAAACACCGAATGTTCTTATCGGACCGGGTTCTGCTATTCCCATACCTGTTGTTATTTCTGATTATCCCTGGGCGGGTGAAGCCCGAACTGACTACGAAGGTGAGCTGGTGGTTATAATCGGTAAAAATGGACGGCACATCCCACAGGATAAAGCCCTGGAATACGTTTTGGGCTATACCTGCGGTATAGATGTGAGCCAGAGGAACCTGCAGAACTCCGACAGATCCGGCTGGTACAGAGGAAAGTCTTTTGATGGTTTCGGTCCTGTGGGGCCGGTTGTCGTTCCCTCGAAGGAACTCGGCGATCCTGGGGATTTGAGTATAAAAACACGATTGAACGGAGAAACAGTCCAATCATCCCGAACTTCAATGATGATATTCTCCATTCCCGAAATTATTTCCTACGTAAGCCGCCAATTCACCCTGAACAAAGGGGATTTGATTTTTACCGGCACCCCGGCAGGTGTCGGTCCTCTCAAAGATGGAGATGTTGTGGAAGTGGAGATTGAGAAGATTGGGATACTGGCCAACCCGGTAATCAACGAGCATTTCGAGGCAAGTGTGTGAATGGTGGACCGGCAACAGGTGAAGCCGGAGATTTCCTGAAAAGTCTTGGCTTCCCCAGTATCCGAATTCATGGATCGAGAAATCACTTTGATTTCACCCATCAGAAACGTCGCATTCTGGTTATCGGCCCAATGGGATCCGGCAAAACAGAATTTTCAGCCGGTGTTTGGAGAGATGCCAGGATAGCACAGAGAAAATCAGCGGAAATAGCTGATCTGACGACTACAGAGGGTGCTGACAGGCGAAATGTATTTTTTGTCCGGAGCCTGCTTGATGCCGGCAGATTTCAGGAATATCCGGAGGATGCTCTGGCTTACAGGGGCGGATATGAACGCTGCGGTGATGGTATTGCAAGAATCGGAAACTCATTCGATCTGGAAAAAGTACTTGAGGATAATCCGGAACATGGCACGTGGATTATTGATGAAGCTTCTTTTTACGATGAGAGGCTGGCATATGTTACCGCCAGAGAATCTGAGCGCCGGGGGCTGATGTTTGTTTATCCGACTCTTGTTCTCAACTTCCGCCGGGAGATATTCAATTCAACCGCACGCCTGCTTCTGGAAACTTCCACCGATGTGATTACTCTGACGGCTTATTGTGAGCATCCGGACTGCCTGACGGATTCTCTTTACACATACCGTTATTATTCTGTGGATGACCGCGAATGTCCGGCTCTTTATTTCGATCCTCTGATTGTAATAGGCGGGGATAAAGATAAAAAAGATCCTCTGGAGCCGAATTACTGCACACGATGCGATCAGCATCACTATCTACCGGGTAAGGAGTACACCTTTTTTACTTTGAAACCTTTAGGAGAAGCAGCGGCTGCAGGTAATCTGGCACCCCTGCGGCAGGAACTGATCCTTTTAAAAGATAATCCTCACCAGTCATCCCTGTATTCCTCTTTAAAGGAAAATCACATGGATATCAATGAGCCTCAACCGGTCTGCCTGAACTCCCTGCTGGTTCCGGCTCTGGCTGAAAAGGCTTTGATTTATCTGTTTGTTGAGCAGAACCTTGTAAGTCGGGATCAGATAATCGCCCTGGTTAGCGACTTGAACCTCGACAGGGAGTACTTAAAGGGACGTTTGAGGGACAACCGGCGGGTTATTTCACTTGATTAACTGGAAATCAGCAGGTAGATGAATAGACTTATCCTTAAGTATGCTATTCAGGAGCGGATATTATGAGAGTTTTTTTACTTGTAATAGATAGTTTCGGCATCGGTGCTCTGCCGGATGCGGAGCAGTACGGTGATACCGGATCCAACACAGCTGTCAATATCGGGAAAGCCGTTGGTGGTGCCGCCTGGCCGAATCTGCAGAAAATGGGTTTGGGGAATATCGCAGAATTAACGGGTGAAACCATCCCCGGATGTCCTCCGACCGAACAATCCAGAGCCATGTTCGGCGCCATGCGGGAGAGGTCACCTGGAAAAGATACAACCACCGGACACTGGGAAATGGCCGGTATCGTTCTTGATAAAGCTTTTCCTGTATTTCCGGGGGAAGCCCCGTCTTTTCCTGAAAAATTGATTAAAGATTTTCTCGATGAAACCGGAGTGCCCGGTATTCTGGGCAACAAGGCCGCTTCAGGAACGGCTATAATCGAGGAGTTGGGAGAAGAGCATCTGAAAAGCCGTAAACCCATCTGCTACACCTCGGCAGACTCCGTATTTCAGATAGCGGCACACAGTGATATCTATCCTCTGGCAGAACTCCACAAACTCTGTGAAGTCGCCAGGAAACTCTGTGATCCCTATAATGTAGGAAGAGTTATCGCCCGGCCTTTTGAAGGAACCCCAGGGAACTTCAACCGTACAAAAGACCGGCATGACTGGTCGATCGAACTTCCGGGGAAAATGCTGCTGGATTATCTCCGGGAAGAAGGTGTCGAAACTGTAGCAGTCGGGAAAATCGGATCAATATTCAACGAGCAGGGAATTGATGTCTCCCACCATGATGCCGGGAATGAAGCCTGTATCAGGAAAACCTTTGAAATTGCCCGGGAGAAAACTGACAAAGATCAGTTTGTTTTTGTTAATCTGGTGGATACAGACATGATATACGGCCATAGGAGAAACCCCCGGGGCTATCACGATGCGGTTGCGGCTATCGATGCGGTTCTTCCGGAACTGGAGTCCCTGCTGAATGTTGGAGACGTTCTTGCCATTACAGGAGACCATGGATGTGATCCTACCTTCAAGGGAACTGATCATACCAGGGAACATGTACCACTGATTTTTAAGACTTCAGGATCTGAATTGCTTACGGCGGAAAAAGCATCACTGGGAATACGGGAGAGTTTCTCGGATTTATCGGTAAGTATTCAGAAGGTTTTCGGGAAAAATGCTCAGGGTAACGGAACGGTATTTCTTTAGTTAACCGCGCCGGCCGGATTATCGGCTGAATAAATGACAATAAGAGTTTATTACTCATGTTATTATTGCGGACTTGTGCATTCATCGTTTATAGTTTCATGATAAAGATAAAATCCAAAGGAGATTTTTAATGAAGAAAGCAATTATCGTTTTTTTTGCTGTCGCCCTGATTGCAGGCGGACTGTTGTCCTGTAAAAAACAGGCCGAAACGGCTCCTGCTGCGGCAGAAGTAAAAGTTGAGAAAATGAAAGTCGGAATGGTTACAGACTCTGGTACTATTGATGACAAGTCTTTTAACCAGGGTACCTGGGAAGGAATTCTCAAAGCGGCATCCGAAGGCCTGGTATCAGAGAAATACCTCAAACCTACCGGCAGTACTGAAGCTGACTATATCAAAGAAATCGGAAACCTCGTTGATGCCGGTTACAGTTTTATTGTCACCCCGGGTTTCAAGTTTGAAACGGCTATTTTCGCTGCTCAGACCAAGTATCCCGAAGCTTCTTTTGTGCTGATCGACGGAATGCCCCATGCCGGTGACTATGTACCGGTTGTCGGTCCCAACACGGTTTCTATTTTCTTTGCAGAGCAGCAGTCCGGTTTTCTTGCCGGTGTCGCCACAGCTCTTCAGATCGGAACCGGTGAAGCCGGATTTATCGGCGGAATGGAGATTCCTCCCGTACAGAAGTTCAACTGGGGATTCCAGCAGGGTGTCGCTTATGCGAATGAAAACCTTGGAACTGAAATCATATTAAAAGCCGAGAACATCGTTTACCAGGGCTCTTTTGATAATGTTGCCGCTGGACAGCAGCTGGGTGCAGGTATGTACGACAAAGGTGTAAATGTAATTTTCTGTGCCGCAGGCGGTGTCGGTGTCGGCGCTATCAACGAGGCAAAAGCCAGAGCCAAGAACGGTGAAGATGTATGGATTGTCGGTGTTGATGTCAATCAGTACGCCGAAGGTATTTATGAAGGCGATAAGTCTGTCATCCTGACTTCGGCAATGAAGTACATTGATGTTGCCGCATACGATATGATTAAAGCCAAACTTGACGGCTCATACCCCGGCGGACAGATGCTCACCCTTGATGCATCCAACGGCGGAGTCGGTATCCCCGTAGAGAATCCCAATCTTGATGCTGCGGTTGAAAGCAAAGTTGCCGAAGTATTCAAATTGATCAGCTCCGGAAGCATCGTTGTTTCTGCAGAGCAGGGTAATCTGATTAAATAATCGAATATGACTTGAAGAGGGGCGGTAACACGCCCCCTTTTTTTCCTCTTAGGGAGCTCATCAGACGTGGCAAATACCCCTGTAATAGAAATGAAAGGGATTCGAAAAGCATTCCCGGGAATCGTGGCCAATGACGACATCACCATTGTGTTGAACAAAGGTGAAGTTCTGGCATTACTCGGTGAAAATGGCGCCGGGAAATCAACTCTGATGAGTATACTCTTCGGCCTTTACAGGCCCGACAGAGGTACAATCTCCGTAAACGGAAAAGAAGTCCACATCAGTAACCCTACACAAGCGAATGAAATGGGGATCGGCATGGTGCATCAGCACTTCAAGCTTGTTCATAATTTTACCATAACTGAAAATATCGTCCTGGGGCTGGAACCACGAAAAGGGCTTGGGATGGATCTGACTTCCGCTTCAAAGCGTATCAAGGAACTCAGCGAACATTATGGGCTCAACGTCGATCCCGATGAGAAAATCGAAGATGTCTCTGTGGGAATGCAGCAGAGGGTTGAAATTCTCAAAATGCTCTACAGGGATGCCGAGGTTCTGATTTTTGACGAACCTACGGCTGTTCTTACACCTCAGGAAATTCAGGAACTCATGAAAATCATGAAAAATCTGATTGATGAGGGAAAGTCCATCATCCTGATTACTCATAAACTTAAGGAAATCAAGGCAATTGCAGACCGCTGCACGGTAATTCGCCGGGGCAGACTGATTGGAACTGTAGATGTTGCCGGCACTACAACAGAACAGATGGCACAGATGATGGTGGGAAGGGAAGTCTCATTTACCGTTGATAAAGACGAACAGAAGAAGGGTGAAAAAGTTCTCGAAATACAGAATCTTGACGTGCTTAACCGGCGCGGGGTTCTCAGTGTCAAGAACTTTTCTCTGGATGTTCATGGTGGTGAGATTCTCGGACTGGCTGGAGTAGATGGTAATGGACAAACAGAACTGGTTGAAGCATTAACCGGTTTGATGAAGGCTGAATCCGGAAAGATCCTTCTGGACGGGAAAGACATTACTGAGGCCAGTATTCGCGAGCGTATTGAGTGGGGAATCGCACACATTCCTGAAGACCGGCAGAAACGAGGGCTCGTTCTCGATTACTCTGTGGAAGATAATTTTATCATTGAGAATTACCTGGACGAACGGTTCAACAACCATGGGTTTTTAAAACGGGATGCCATCAGACAAAACTCTGAAAGTATTATAGAGGATTTTGATGTCCGGGCAGGGCAGGGTAGTGTTACCCCCGCCCGTTCCCTGTCCGGCGGAAACCAGCAGAAGGCGATTGTAGGAAGGGAAATCAGTCATAACCCCAACCTCCTGATTGCTGTACAACCCACAAGAGGCCTGGATGTCGGTTCGATTGAGTATATTCATAAGCGTCTTGTGGAGCAGCGTAATTCCGGGAAGGCCGTTCTACTGGTTTCTCTGGAGCTTGATGAAATACTGGATCTCTCGGATAGAATTGCCGTAATCAGCCATGGAGAACTGGTGGGCCTGGTGAATGCTGATGAGATAGACGAGAACGAAGCCGGGCTGATGATGGCCGGTATCTCCAAAGGATCAGAATAATGAAGTTGAAATTACCACAGATTCCCCGACAGATAACTGTTTCCCTGATTGCTGTGTTCATGGGGCTGGTCGGTGGAGCTGTTTTTATGATCTCAACAGGCAGTAACCCCTTTGAAGGATATAACTTCCTCTTTCGCGGCGGATTGATGAATATCGAAAGAATCGGGAATACCCTGGCAACAGCTACTCCGCTTATTTTTACAGGACTCTCGGTGGCCTTTGCCTTTAAAACCGGTTTGTTCAACATAGGAGCGTCCGGTCAACTTCTGATCGGTGGGCTTTCAGCGACAGCAATAGGTTTGACGGTGGTTCTCCCCAAACCTCTTCTACTCTTACTTATGATTGTTGCCGCAATTGCAGGAGGAGCTCTGTGGGGTTTTGTCCCCGGTCTTCTCAAGGCTCTCTTTAACGTCCATGAGGTGGTTGCAACCATCATGATGAACTGGCTGGCTTACTGGGTAACCTACTATACGATACCGGCATACTTGAAAGGGGAATTCATGGAAACAGAATCCAGGAGAATTCCGGATATTGCATCCCTCCGGGTTCCCTGGCTGACTGATTTGTTTCACGATTCCTTTATTAATCTCGGGATACTGATGGCCGTTATTGTTGTTCTACTGATTTGGGTGATTCTCAATAAAACAGTTCTCGGATATGAACTGAAAGCTGCAGGGTTCAACCGGTATGCTGCTGAGTATGCCGGGATGGCGGTTAACCGGAATATTGTTCTTTCCATGACTATTGCCGGTGCCCTGGCCGGCCTGGGTGGAATGGCTCTATATGCCGGTTATGCGGTTAATATTCAAATCGGGATACTCCCGAATCAGGGTTTTGACGGTATTGCTGTGGCCCTGCTGGGTGCAAACTCACCGTTTGGAGTCTTATTTGCCGCATTGTTCTTCGGTATTCTGCATTCGGGTAAAGGTTTTATGAATGCGATGACTCAGATTCCCCCTCAGATCGGTGATACGATTATTGCCATCATCCTTTATTTTGCCGCTACAAGTGTGCTGATCGAACGATTCCTGGACCGGATTAAAAAGTTTTTTTCCAACCGAACTATAAATAGGGGGGGAAGCTGATATGTGGGATTTTCTGACTTTTGTATTTCCCTATGCCATTACATTCACCATTCCGCTCTTAATTACATCCCTGGGCGGTTTGATCTGTGAACGATCCGGAGTCGTCAACATCGGCCTCGAAGGCTTGATGATAATAGGTTCCTTTGCCAGTGCTTTAACGATATTTCGACTCTACCCCTCCCTCGGCGGCTCAGCTGTATGGGTAGGGCTGATTGTCGCTGCCGTTGCCGGTGCCCTTTTCTCAATGCTTCACGCATTTGCAAGTATCAGCCTGAACGCCAATCAGGTTATAAGTGGAACGGCTATTAATATGATGGCTGGCGCACTTACCCTGTATTTTGCACGTTATATTACCGGAAGCGGCAATATTCACATCATCAGCGGCCTTCAGCGTTATACAATACCTGTACTTTCAAAGATACCGGTAATCGGGAAACTCTTTTTCACTCAGACTTATACAACCACATGGCTTGTTCTTTTCCTTCTTCTGGCCAGCTGGTATCTGGTGTATAAGACTCCATTCGGTCTGCGTCTGAGAGCCAGTGGGGAGCATCCACATGCTGCAGATTCTGCAGGTGTCAATGTCCGGCTGGTGAGATACATTGCCGTTATGTTTTCCGGTGCATTTGCCGGTCTGGGAGGGGCAATTATTCTTGTTACGTACTCTGGAGAGTTCAATGGTTCTGTTGCCGGTTTGGGTTTCCTTGCCCTTGCCGCTCTGATATTCGGGCAATGGAAACCTCTTGGAATACTTGGAGCCACATTCTTCTTCGGTTTTGCCAGCACCATTGCCAATGTCTCTCAGGTGGTACCGGCTTTGGACCGGGTACCGGGATTGATTTTAAAAGCGTTCCCCTATGTGGTAACTCTTCTGGCTCTGATAGCCTTTTCAAAGTCTTCACAGGCCCCCAGGGCTTCAGGAGAACCTTTCGAGCAAGGAAAGAGATAATAAACGTAGTATCCGTATCGACAGTTTTCCCTGTTAAGTCTATGATTCGCCGAAACCATGGTGATACGAATACTGCGTCTTGCACTGCTGTTAATCAGCACGATACTATTTTCTACTTCATGTTCTTCAGGGAAGATTTCTGAGCCGGCTGTTGACAATGAAAATGTTGAAGACGGGTTTATCTCACGTCCACGATTGGATAAGCCTCAGGGACGTCCCCTGGGGCGTGTTTTAATCAGTTGGGACAGTGTTGATACAGCCGAAGGTTATGAGGTTCAGATGTCCGGCAGTGAATTGTTCAGTGATGATGTAAAAAAATGGACAATCAGGGGGCGCAACCTGGAGCTTCCTATTGAATCCGGATCTGTTGTGTGGTTCAGGATAAGGGCCTTTAATAAGGAAACCACCAGCAGATGGAGTGCTCCTTTGAAAATTGAGGAGAAAATGCTATGAGTATTTTCCCCCCCGGGAATGAACTGCTTTGGATAGCGATGCTTCTGCTCAATTTTGCCGGTATACTTGTTATGTATAGATTTTTCGGCAGGATTGGTCTTTACGCATGGGTTCCCATTGCTGTTATCATTGCCAATATTCAAGTGATAAAAACGGTACAGCTGTTCGGGTTGACATCTTCACTGGGCAATATCGTCTACGCCACCAGTTTTCTTGCCACCGATATACTTTCTGAGAATTACGGGAAAAAAGATGCCGGGAAAGCTGTTGGAATCGGTTTTTTGTCTCTTTTTTCTTTAACTGTTTTTATGAACCTGGCATTGATGTTCAAGCCGGCTGCTGTGGATTTTGCCCAACAGAGTATGCTCACCTTGTATTCTTTACTCCCCAGAATAGCCTTAGCCAGCTTTGTGGCGTATGGGGCCAGTCAGTTTCATGATGTCTGGGCATATTCTCTTATGAAAAAACGCCGCCCTGACAGACGTTGGATATGGTTGCGTAATAACGCATCCACCATGGTAAGTCAGGCCATCGATTCTTTGATTTTTGTTACTATCGCTTTTGCAGGAAGTATTCCTGTCAGATCGTTCTGGGAGATTGTATTTTCAACTTACATACTGAAATGGATTGTTGCAGCAGCAGACACACCCCTTGTTTATCTGGCCGTTCGTTGGAAAAATAATAATAAAATAAATGAAACCTGAGGTTCTTGAATTATGTTCTTTCTATTAATGAAAAAGTCATTTTTTGATGCATGGGACAATCTGGGTGCCCTGATTCTCGGAAATATCGGTTTGTTCATTGTCTTCGCTCTGGGACTCTGGCCGATGTTTAAAATACTGGAAAATGATACAACAGCCGGTTTCCTGATACTTATTGTACTGATACCGGCAGTTTTTATTTCTTTGGGGATTATTTCGACAATAATGTCACAGATTGTTGACTATAAAAGGTTGAGCTGGGGAGAGATTCCCGATACTTTCAGAAAAACATGGAAGGCATCCCTTCTCCTCTCGCTGATTTCCACAGTATTTTTTTCTATGTCGATATTCGGAATGATCTACTACTCCAGCATGAAGTCTCTGCTGGGCCTGGCGGCGTCTGCCCTTCTCTTCTGGATTACAGTAGGGGTTTACTTTACCCTGATCTGGTTTTTCCCAGTACGAAACAGATTAACAGGGGATTTTCGCAAGTCTTTGAAGAAAAGTGCACTGATTATGTTTGATAATCTTGGCCTCACAATATTCCTGGGCTTTATCATGATACCTGTAAACCTGATACTATGGCCGTTGACAGCTTTTGCTGCTTTCGGTCCGGCAGGAATACAACTGTATCTGAACTCTGCTCTTCGCCTTCTCATTCTGAAATACGACTGGCTGGAGGTAAATCCGGATGCGAAGAGAAAGGACGTTCCCTGGTATGAGTTATTGGTGGATGAAAAAGAACGTGTGGGAAAGCGAACATTAAAAGGTATGATTTTCCCCTGGAAAGAGTAGGCATTATTCCACATCAGCGGACTGAACTTGAAGCATTTATACCTGAACGTATATACTCTGAACCCGGTATTCTATTCACATTGAAAAGAAAATCATCCCTGCCTGTGGCAGGGATCAGGAGGTCTTTATGGCCGGAAAAAATTTATTTGAAAAAGTCTGGAAACGGCACAAAGTCCGGACGCTCCCTTCGGGGCAGGACCAGTTATTCATCGGTTTACACCTCATTCATGAAGTGACATCACCCCAGGCCTTCGGTATGCTCAAGGATAAGAATCTAACGGTTCGATACCCTTCACGTACATTCGCCACAGCGGATCATATCATACCCACAGATGACATCAGCCGTCCTCTGGCGGATCCTCTTGCTGAAGAAATGCTGAAGGCTCTTGAAACAAGTACTCAGGAATACGGTATACAGTATTTCGGCCCCGAATCGGGTAAACAGGGCGTTATTCATGTTGTCGGGCCTGAAAAAGGCCTTACACAGCCCGGTATGACTATTGCCTGCGGTGATTCACATACAGCCACTCATGGAGCTTTTGGATCCATCGCATTCGGTGTCGGCACCAGCCAGGTTCGAGACATTCTTGCCACTCAGACAATGGCAATTTCCAAGCCGAAAGTAAGACGTATTACTGTGAACGGAACAATGCCCGAAGGTGTTGGGGCTAAAGATCTTATACTTGCCATTATCGGGCGTCTGGGTGTTAACGGCGGCCTGGGCTATGCATATGAATATGCAGGGGAAGCCATTGATGCTTTGGGAATGGAAGAACGTATGACTCTCTGTAATATGAGTATTGAAGGCGGTGCCCGTGCCGGCTATGTAAACCCCGATCAGATTACCTATGACTGGCTGAAAGGACGCCCTTACGTTAAAGACTACGATTCAATGATTAGATATGCCGAAGAAATCAAATCTGATTCCGACGCCTTCTTTGATGATGAAGTTGTTTTTAATGCTTCGGATTTGAAACCCATGGTTACCTGGGGTATCAATCCCGGTCAGGTTGTGGCTGTTGATGAGAAATTTCCTGTTGTTGAGTCTCTCCCTGAAGAAGAGAGAGAAACAGCGCTTCGTGCTTATGAATATATGGGCTTTGCAGAAAATGAAAAAATACTCGGGAAAAAAATTGATGTTGTCTTTATCGGTTCCTGTACGAATGGCCGGCTGACAGACCTTAGAGAAGCTGCTGCAGTTGCCCGGGGACAGAAGGTGGCAGGGAATGTTACAGCGCTTGTCGTACCAGGTAGTCAGGAGGTTGCCGTAGCAGCGGAGAAAGAAGGTCTTGATAAGATTTTTAAAGAGGCCGGGTTTCAATGGCGGCTTGCAGGTTGTTCCATGTGTCTTGCCATGAATCCTGACAAGCTTCAAGGACGACAGATTTCTGCAAGTACATCCAACCGTAATTTTATCGGCAGACAGGGGTCTCCCACCGGGCGCACCCTTCTGGTGAGCCCGGCAATGGCAGCAGCTGCAGCTTTAGCCGGTGAAATAGTGGATATACGAAAAACAGGGGCTGCATCATGAGTGTTCCTATAAAAAAGTTCAGCGGAAAAGGTATTTCAGTACGTGGCAATGATATAGATACCGATCGAATTATCCCGGCCAGATTTATGAAATGTGTAACCTTTAAAGGTTTGGGTGTCTATGCTTTTAATGATGAGAGAGTAGACGGCAACGGAAAAAGCAAGGGACATTCTTTTGATGATCCAGAATATCAGGGTAATCCGATTTTAATCGGTAATGCCAATTTCGGATGCGGTTCTTCGAGAGAGCATGCACCTCAGGCATTAAAGGATTGGGGCATCCGTGCACTTTTGTGTGAATCTTTTGCTGAAATCTTTGCCGGCAACTGTTCTTCTCTGGGAATGCCTGCTGTTACTCTGTCCAAGAGTGATATTGAACAGCTCCAGTCCTTTGTTGAAAATGAACCGAAAATGGAAATCAGCATCAATCTTGAAACAATGAAGGTTACAGCCGGCTCAAGAGAATGGACCGCGTCCATGCCTGAAGCTTACAGGAATGCCCTGCTGGACGGCAGCTGGGATTCTACAGCGGTACTTTCTCAGGCATATACAGAGATTGACAGAGTCGCAGGTGAACTGCCCTACATTTAACGATAGTATGGAACGGAGCCGCCGGGAAACACTCCCGGTATCTCTGTTCCGCATTCAGGACATCGTCCTTTGATTATTAATGATTCAGTCCGGTAGTATTTCCGCCTGATGATTTCACTCGAGCAGCCTGGACAAAGTGTTCCGTTTTCCCTACCTATATTCCCAAGGTATACAAAGTTCAGCGTCTCCCGGGCTTTCTCCTGCATCGTTATCATTACTGATTCTGAAGTTGCGGGTTTCTGATACCTGTATGAAGGGTGGTAGGCGGACAAGTGAAGTGGAATGTTTAACGACAGTGAAGCTATCCACCGACTCATCGCACCCAGTTCTTCTACATTATCGTTGTCTCCCGGTACAATCAGTGTCGTTAATTCCACCCAGCTGTGGGCCAGGGATTCTTCGATAAAATCCTTTACCGTATTCAGGTTTCCACGGAGAATCGTTCTGTAATATGCATCGTCCCATGATTTCAGATCGATATTGACAGCATCCATCAGTGAAAGCAGGTTTCTCGCCGGCTTTAAGTTGATGTTGCCGTTTGTAACAAGAATGGTTTTTAAACCGGCATTATGGGCTATTTCTGCTGATTTCATCAGATATTCGTAATGAACGGTTGGCTCTGAATACGTAAATGCAAGCATTTCAGATCCACAGCTTATAGTGTCACTCACAATCTCTTCGGGACTTCTAAATACTCCAGCAGAAGGTCTGGCTCTGGAAATTCTGTAATTCTGACAGTACGGACAGTCCATATTGCAGCCGGTAAACCCGACAGACCAGACTGTTTCTCCGGGGTAAAAATGGTATAGAGGTTTTTTTTCTACAGGATCTGCAGCTGATGCAGTCAGCATCCCGTAACCGGGAAGTGTTAACCCTCCATCAACGGCTTGTCTTACTCCGCAGATACCTGTATCACCATCGGAAAGAAGGCAGTGATGGGGGCAAAGAAGGCATGTGATTTCTCCATTTTCTTCTATCCACCATTCAGCTTCAGGATTCATATCAGCCTAGAATAGATCTTATGGCATCAATCTTATCGGTGTTTTCCCAGGGGAAGGCATCCCGTCCGAAATGACCGTATGCAGCGGTCCTTTTGTATATCGGTTGTTTCAGATTCAGGGACTCAATAATTCCAGCGGGAGTGAGTTTGAAAATCTCGGGTAAAGCCTTTTCAATAGCGGTATTTTCAACCTTTCCTGTTCCGAAAGTCTCCACATAAAGGGAAACCGGTTCAGAAACTCCGATAGCGTAGGCCAGCTGAACTTCAGCTTCGTCGGCAATTCCTGCAGCAACAAGATTTTTAGCTATGTAGCGGGCCATGTAGGCGGCTGAGCGGTCTACTTTAGATGGATCTTTACCTGAAAATGCACCACCACCATGTCTTGAATAGCCACCATAGGTATCAACAATTATCTTTCGACCTGTTAATCCTGCATCACCTTTAGGTCCGCCGATAACAAATCTGCCTGTAGGATTTACATGAAAAACAGTCTTCTTACTGATTAAGTCTTCAGGAAGGGAAGGGCGTATTACGGTTTCAATCAGTCCTTCTTTAACTTGAGAGTGTGATATTCCATCCTGGTGCTGATGAGAAAGAACAACTGTATCAATGTGTACCGGCTTACCATCTGAATACCGGACGGTTACCTGGCATTTTCCATCAGGACGCAAAAAATCCAGAACGCCGGATTTTCTCACAAAAGATGCTTTCCGCATAATATTGTGAGAAAATTGTATAGGTGCGGGCATGAGCTCCTTTGTTTGACTGCAGGCATAACCGAACATCAGGCCCTGGTCGCCGGCACCCTGTTCTTTGTGCAGTCCCTCTCCGATGGTGACACCCTGGGATATATCCTGGGACTGGGGTTGGATGACAGAAAGAACGGCACATGATTCGCTATCTATTCCGTCAGCTGGGTCGTCGTATCCAATTTCGCTCAGTACGTCTCTGGCTGTCTGAATAATATCTATGTAGCCTTTAGTTGTAATTTCACCGCCGACAAGCACAAGTCCTGTGGAAGTAAAACATTCACAGGCTACCCGTGATTCAGAATCTTCAGTGAGTGCTTTATCGAGAACGGCATCAGAAATTATGTCACAGACCTTATCCGGGTGACCCTCTCCGACACTTTCAGATGTAAAAATGAAATCGTTACGTTTACCCATGAAGCAACTTTACGTTCATGAAGGTATAGCGTCAAGAAGGATTGTTATACGATTGCGACGTGAAGGCTCATCTCATCAAGAAGATTCTGAAAACCGTTCCCTGAAAAATCAATAAATGCCAGTGACAGTATCCCTGAATTACGTATAATCCTGCCTCGAAGTGAGATTAAAGAATCTCCGGCTCTCATTGATCCGCCTTCAATTATTGTTCCCGGAGCCAATTCTGAAATATCGGAAGGGTCGTCAGGCCTGAAAACACCCCCGGCTGCGGAAAGTTCAGTGAACCTTCCGCAAATCATCCTTGAATCTTCCGGGTGCCTGAATATAAACGATATCCGATCTTCCTTACCCGGTATCCAGGAAGACCCCCGAAACCTCATGGGAGGAGTTTTGTAGCGGCAGATCTTCTGATCAAGTTCCTTAAAATCATCAAGAGTTTCCAGCCTTCCCGGATATAGGATATTCACTCCAAGAAAGGCCGCTTTGTCAGCTTCTTCGGATTCAAAGTTTTTATCAACACACAGAATGACAGCTGATTCATCTCTGTTTCTGGTATCTCTTA
>QNBK01000012.1 GCA_003644105.1 Spirochaetota bacterium
ACATCCGTCCCTGGCGGGATGTCAATTTCGACGGTATGTTCGCCGAACAGAAGGGCTTCGGCTGGCTGATGGGCCGAAAGGCGGATGAAGAGAAAATCCGAACCATATATGCGGAACGTATCGAATCCAAGGACAGTAGTACATAAAGCGAAAAATATAACAAAATTCATCAATTCGTTTGCTTGCCAATCATTTACAGGGCATTTACCATTACTGATAACGGAGGTAGACTGTGATTGAAGCAAGTAAAGGATCCAACGCAGATCCAATCGTCACGTACGGTATGATAGGCGGTGGGGAAGGAGCCTTCATCGGGGATGTCCACCGCCACGCGGTTGGTCTGGACAGTAAAGCAGTACTGGCAGCAGGATGTTTTTCCAGAACCATGGCAAACACCCTGGCCACTGGTGAGTCTCTGCACATTGACAAAGAGAGACTCTATAAAACATATGAAGATATGGCCGCTGCCGAGGGTTCCCGGGGTGACGGTATCGATTTTGCCGTCATCGTAACACCGAATAATTCACATTATCCCATTGCAAAAGCGTTTCTGAATAACGGTATAAATGTTGTGTGCGATAAGCCCTTCACCACAGAATCTTCCCAGGCGGAAGAATTAGCTCAGCTGGCAAAGAAGAAGAATCTGCTCTTTGCCATCACATACACCTACTCGGGCTATGCAACGGTAAAACATGCCAGAGCCATGATTGCAGGCGGAGACATCGGGAAGGTTCGATTTGTCAACGCCGAGTATCCCCAGGAATGGCTGGCCGACAGATTAGAGGAATCAGGACAGAAACAGGCATCCTGGAGATCCGATCCCGCTCAAAGCGGCATCTCAAACTGTGTTGGTGATATCGGCAGCCATATTGAAAATACCGTTGCCTATATGACAGGCCTGAAAATCAAGCGCCTGTCGGCCAGGCTGGACACCTTTGTGAAAGACCGAATTCTGGACGATAACGCCACCATCATGGTGGACTATGAAGGCGGAGCAAAAGGTCTTTACTGGGCGAGTCAGATAGCCGTGGGTCATGACAACGATCTGTCCGTTCGAGTATACGGCTCGGAAGGTACCATACGCTGGCGTCAGGAAGATCCGAACTACCTTGAGGTGATTTACAAGGACAAGCCGGCAATGAAAATATCCCGGGGCCGGGACGGGCTGAAAGGCCGGGCCGAGTCTCTGGTAAGGATTCCTGCCGGACATCCTGAGGGTTATTTTGAAGCCATGGCCAATATCTATAAAACCTATATAGGTGCCCTTATCAAGAAGGCCGGCGGCAGAGAACTGACAGCCGACGATCTGGATTTCCCCAAACCGGAAGATGGTATTTCAGGGGTGAAATTTATTGAACGCTGTGTTGAAAGCTCAAAAAGGGACGCAGCCTGGCTGAATTTCTGATTGTATCATCAGGTAAGCACGATAGTCCCCGGTGATTCCTGCGGAATCACCGGAGGTCAAATAAAAAAACGACAAGGAGCAATATAAAATGGCAAGACCGGTAACAATTTTTACAGGACAGTTCGCAGACCTTCCCTTCGAAGACGTCTGCAAGATGATGAGCGATTACGGCTACGACGGCCTGGAAATCGCCTGCTGGGGCGATCACATGGACGTGCGCAAAGCCGCAACAGATCCCTCTTATGTCGCCGAGAAGAAAGCGATACTCAAGAAATACAATCTGGGATGCTGGGCCCTGGGAGCACACCTTTCAGGTCAGCTGGTTGGAGACAACTGGGACCCCAGAACCGATACATTCGCTCCTGCGGAACTGGCAGGCAAACCCGAGGAAATCCGGGAATGGGCCATCGAAGAAATGAAGTACTCTGCCCGGGCCGCAGCCGCCATGGGCTGTAAAGTGGTTACCGGATTCACCGGATCCCCCATCTGGGCCTATTGGTACTCCTTCCCCCCTACGACAGAAGAAATGGTAGAAGCCGGATTCCAGAGGATTAAAGATCTCTGGGATCCCATCTGGGACGTCTTTGACGAAGTAGGCGTAAAGTTCGCTCTGGAAGTCCATCCCAGCGAAATCGCCTTCGATTACTGGTCGGCAAAGAAACTGATTGACGTGGTACAGCGTGATACTCTGGGCTTCAATTTCGACCCCAGTCATCTGATTTGGCAGAATATGGAACCGTCTATTCTCATCAGGGATTTCCCCGACCGCATCTATCATGTTCACATGAAAGACGCAGCGGTTGATGACGATCCCAGGAGCGGTATCCTGGGTTCTCACATCGAATTCGGTGATATGAAGAGAGGCTGGAATTTCCGTTCCCCGGGACATGGAGATGTGGATTTCGAGCTCATTATCCGAGCCCTGAACGATGCCGGATATACCGGCCCTCTATCCGTGGAATGGGAAGATAATGCTATGGATCGGACTTTCGGGGCTCCTGATGCCTGTGAATTCGTGAAGTCTCTGAACTTTGCCCCGTCCACCATCGAATTCGACGGGGCCATGGAGAACTGACAAACTGCGGAAAAGAATGGTATCAGTAGAAACCAGGGCTCAGCCGCGGTTCTACTGAAACCATGCTTACCCGGCGCTCATTCGGGAATGAGCTTGTTCACTCCGCTCATTTCTCTTGGGAATCAAGATGCTCCGCCAGGAAATCCCCGAACTGCGGTTGAATGGTTTTATATCGGCGGTAATTGTTCTCAAGTGCCGCCGCATTTACCGCATCCGGCTCTACGGTATCGGCAAGGCGTACCATCGACGCGGCACCTTCCCTGAAGTCTTTAAAACGACCGGAACCCACCCCTGCAATAATGGCGGCTCCAAGAGCTCCTGCTTCATTTTCTTCAGTTCGGGTAAACGGTCGGTTGAAGACATCAGCCAGAAGCTTTACCCAGGCCTCAGACCTGCTTCCGCCCCCTACTACCCGGAATCCGTCAACAGAAAGCTCTTCAGGCAGGTTCTCAACGTTTTCCTTCAGATAATATGCCACACCCTCAAGAACTCCCTTGGCGATATCTCCTCTGGTGGTTGCCAGAGTAAGGCCCGATATCATACCAGTGGTTTTTTCAAGAAATTCAGGTGGGCCGGTTACAGAAAAATTAGGATAAACCAGAACTGGACTGGGCCCGGCAGGCATCTCATCCATGAGATCTTCATAAATATTGATTTCGCCCTTCACGATACCAAGCTCATGTTTTTCCATCATAAAAGTATCCCGGAACCATTTCAGGAGTATTCCCCCCTGATTGTATACAAATGTAACATATCGTCCGGGAACCGCGTGGTGTTCTGTGTTCAAGCCTCTGGGCAGCATGAGTTCTGCTCCCGGTCTTTTTTCAAAGGGAATGACAATACAATGAAAGGTGCCCATTCCATACATCGCCGTCCCTTCATCCAGAACCCCGCAGCCGAGGGCGTTTGCACATTGATCGTGACTGCCGGCGACAAGCAGAGGCTGTCCCTGGATTCCCAGATCTTCCGATATTAAAGTATCCAGCTTTCCAACTACAGTTCCTGTGGGAACAAGCTCAGGAAGTTTGGCGGCATCGAAATCTAATTTTCCGGCCAGGTCAACGTTCCAGGAACAGGACTCGACATTAAAAAGAAGCGATCTGTTTGCCAGAGAGTAATCACAGACCGGCCTTCCACCCAGCATAAAGAGCACAAAACTGCTCCACATGAGAAAATAGTCGGTTTTGTCATAAACCTCCGAGTCTTCCCTGGCAATCCAGAGAAACTTGGTAAGTCCGTAATTCGCGCCTATGGGATTACCATTAACCTCATAGAGCTTTTCATCAGAAATGAAACTTCTGACTTCCTCAAGATACTCGTTTCCTCGAGAATCAAAGCCCAGGATCGAATTCCCCAGAATCTCACGGTTTCTTGTAACAGGAACAAAGGCCTCCCCCATGGAACTAACCGAGAGAGCCTCGATTCCATCACTCCCGGCTTCCGCAGCAGCTTCCCGGATTACCGCCTTCACATCTTCCATCACCCCGGCAGAATCAAGTTCAGCCAGACCTCCATGACCGGTAATCATGGCGTATTCCCGGTAGGCTTTCGCCAGCTGGTTTCCTTTATTGTCGAACAGCAGTGCCTTGCAGCCTATAGTTCCGAGGTCAATTCCCAACAGAGCCATATTAAATACCTAAGCCAGTAGACGGGCAGCGGATTCGGCAATATGCAGCTCGTCTGTAATGATTTCTTTTACCCGCTCATACAGCGCGTCTTCAGCCGCTTTCTTACCACCGGAAGCAAGAGTCTTTTCCCACACCTGCCTGAGGTCGGTACCGATATTCAGCTTACTGATTCCATGGGTGGCCGCCTCCCTCACATTGGCAAGATCGATGCCCGAACCGCCATGAAGAACCAGGGGGATCCCAAGAACTTCATCAATAGCTGCAAGATGATTCTGGTTGATTCGAGCTGTCACCTTTTTCTCTGAAGCGGCAGCACCGCTCACCGCACCATGGATACTGCCGACAGCAACTGAGAGCCAGTCGGTGCCTGATTCTTTGACAAACCGTATGGCTTCATCAATATCGGTGAATCCTTTCCCTGTGGAGAAGAGCTCTTCATACGGGGGAAGAGGTCCGGCCTCATGACCGAGTACGGCGCCCAGTTCAGCCTCAACCGGCACATTTTTTGCGTGGGCCATATCGACAACTTCTTTTGCGGCGGCAATATTCCCATCCAGATCCAGCCGGGAGGCATCAATCATGACTGATTCATATCCCAGATTCAGAGCGTTCTGAATGATAGAACGATAATCGACTCGCAAACCGTCTTCGTCTATGACAGGGACATGATCCAGATGAAGCCGGATATGTTCCGGGTTCCTGTGCTTCTCATACTCCCGGTAAATAGCTTCAGTACTGATGGCCCCGAATTTTTCCCATTCAACCCGGGCAACTTCTATAAGAGCAAATGAATTCGTATCGGCTACAGCCCTGATGATAGGTTCCATCATTTCCGGGTAAGGTGTGTTCATGGCCGGGATAAGAATTTTTTCCTCTCTGGCCTTAATCATTATGTCTTTAACGTTTTTCAAACAGTGACTCCTTGAAAGTATAGAATAAATGAAAAAGCTCCCGAGCTGAACCCGGGAGCTTTTAATAAATCTCGGATCAGAGATTCTCGAAATCAGGAATCTTTACTGATTCACCGTCATTCATTGCCGATTCATGGGCACAAAGTCCCGCCGCGGTGATGTTTGCCGATTTTACCGCATTTTCCGGAGCGTCCCGCCCCTCAAGGATGGCAGAAACAAACTGGTAAACCAGGTGTGGGTGGGATCCTCCATGACCCGCTCCCTGTATAAAGGAGACATGATCCTGATCGTCGATAATCTCAGGTTTGGTGAACTTCTTGATTTCTTCGGGCAGAATGTTATCAGTGTCGGGAACTTTTATCCTCCGGCAATCTTCCCCGCCTTCATGAAGAAGATGACCTTCGTCTTCGATCTGTTCCCATTCGAAACTGAGCTTGTCACCGTAGCAATCAAAGCTCTCCCTGTACTGACGGACTGTCTCGTAAAGCGATCGTGTGGCTTCAGCCCTTACATCTGTGTTTTTAAGTTTGAAGGTGGCCGTCTCGACTGCAAAGGGAGACCCGTATTTGGGAATCATTTCGTCTTTGATTTTCCCGGAGCCATGGCAGACGACACTGTCCACCAAGCTGTCATTGATATCCACCAGAGG
This sequence comes from Spirochaetota bacterium, assembly GCA_003644105.1. GTDB lineage: Bacteria > Spirochaetota > Spirochaetia > DSM-2461 > DSM-2461 > UBA2779. Next base: position 5,669 of record QNBK01000012.1, read on the forward strand.
CGCAATTGCGTGTGTCCCGTAGTTCATCGGCGGGAAACCCAGCCAGTAGTCCGGCCATCCTTCCAGCCCCATATCCTGCTGATGAGACCCTCGGACAAACTGGACTCTACCCAGCTTACCACTTTCCACCAGATTTTTAACGTAGAGGTATTCCCTGGTATAGATGGCGGTTTCCATCATCATGTACACCTTGTCCGCCTTTTTCTGAGCTTTCACTATCTCGATGCAATCATCCACTGTCATGGCCATAGGTACGGTACAGGCACAGTGCTTTCCCGCTCTCAGGGCAGCAAGGGTCTGCTTTGCATGAATAGTGAAAGGGGTAACAATATGGATCGTATTTATGCCGTCTCGTTTGAGAACTTCTTCATAATCAGTAAATTGAAGATCTTCAGGAATACCGTAATGATCTCCGGCTTCCTTCACTTTGGATGCTGTTCGAGCACAGATAGCAACTTTGTCTACACCGGGTAGAGCCTGATAGATGGGAATAAACTCGGCACCAAAGCCAAGGCCGATAATACAGACACTGACGCTCTTTTCAGGTTCCATCTCTTATGTCTATCCTTCAGCTGTTTATTAACTGGATTTTTATGGGTTCATCCACAACGTTTTTGAGGTTCCTGATTGCTTTCTCAGCATCTTCCATGGGGAAAGTGTGAGTAACAAGAGAACTCACATCAACAAGGCCGTGCTCCAGCATTCTCAATGTTTCCGGCCATACCATCGGCGCGAGCCATGCTGAACGAATCTGTTTATCCGCGGTATGAAACGCCAGAGCAGGAATGCAGAATTTGTCATCTTCTTCGGGTAGTCCGAAGTGAATGATAATGGAACAGTTACCGCTTGTTTCCACTGCCTGCTCAAAGCCGTCATTGGAACCGGTGGCACAGATGGTACGGTCGACAAGTTTCCCCAAATCCTTCTTATATGATTCCGCCAGATCGGCAGTGTAAAAAGGTGAGGAGGAATCTTTGATGTTGTAAATATAATCTGCACCGACTTTCTTACCAACTTCCAGCCGATAATCCCGAGTACCAACCAGAACAACTTTTCCGGCACCCAGGGATTTAGCCATCTGTACCATCATCAAACCTATGGCGCCCGGGCCCCAGATAGCTACAAGCTGACCGGGTTCCATCTCAAGTTTCCGTAATGCATTTACAGCGCAAGCCATGGGTTCGACAAAGGCTCCGTCAGAAAGGCTCATGCTCTTGGGAAGTTTAAATACACCGGTATAATCCGCCGTGACATAATCTGCCATGGCACCGTCTTTGGTCACGCCGTTAACCGTCATGTTCTCACACATATGGGTTTTACCGTCATAACACATCTCACAGGCGTTACAGTATTGGACGGGATTCACAACCACTTTATCTCCAGGAGAAAAAAGACCCTTTGATGCAGGGATATCCCCCACTTCAACGACTTCTCCGGTAAACTCATGTCCTAGAATCAACGGTCCCTTACCGCTGTCGGTACCAAGTGGAGACAAACCGAAGAAATATGAGATATCTGAACCGCAGATTCCCACATAAGCCACCTTCACCAGCACCTGGTCGGGTCCCACAGTCGGAATATCCCGTTCTTCCAACCTCATGTCTTCCTTCTCATAGAAAACCATCGCTTTCATCTTACCGTTCATACGATTACCTCCCGTATTTAACTATCAGATTATCGAGATATTTTTTACTTTCAGCAGTCACGTCTATTGCTTTGGGCCAGAAACAAAGGTCTATTACCCACCAATCATCCCGGCATCCGGCATCATTTAAAACCGGTATCAGGGTGTCAAAATTTAACAATCCAGAACCGAGGGGCACGTGAGTTGAGGTTTCTTGTTCGTGGAGAGTACCGTCAGAATCTACTAAATGAATATGGCCGATTTTCCCCTGGCACATCGACGCGAACTCTTCGGCTCCCCCGGGTAGGGTTTCCTTTTCACCAATTTGCCTTGCACCTTCCGCAACGCACATATGCGCGTGACTTGAATCAAAGAGAAGGGAAAAGTTCGGATGATTTACTTTTTCAACCATTGCAATTACTTCCGACGGTTTATTGAAAAGAAACCCGGGGTCAAACTCCCATACGAGTGAAACCCCTGCCCTGGCACATTCTTCTGCAGCGGCGTTCCAGTTGGATGCTGCTGCTGAGAATGCTGCATCAATATCGTTACCAAAGGACTCAATCAACGGGGGCACGGCCGTATCCACCCGGAGTGTGGGAATATCAACATCTATACAGATATCCAAATTAGCCTTAACTGCATCCAGATATTTTGTCGTATTGGATGTTACGGCTGAGGGAAAAGGAGCTATCAGCCCGGATCGTTCCAAGCCGTTATCATCATACAGTTTTCGTAACGCCCGGCGATTTCTTGAAGAATTATTACTGAAATAAGGGCTATAAGCGGCTACTTCAACGCCATCAAACCCCAAACCTGCAACAGTTTCCACAGCTTTTTCATGAGCTATCGGAGCTTCTCGATAGCCGCCCCAGATAAAAGCCCATAAACCGATAGAAGATCGCTTCTTTCCCATCTTGTCAGCGAAGCGCCTTCCCGCTTTTAATATCAAAAATATGAGACCGTTGGATATCAATGGAAAAACTGACTTCATCACCCTCTTTCATCTTAAGATGGGGTTCAACAAGAGCCCTGATCATGCCATCTTCATATTGAAGGTAATCGCGACATTGTATCCGATATCGGTCTTGAATTTCAAGATTCAAATTACTGACTGCAGTAAAATCATTAAACCTTTTATAAATGTCTTTCAGTATGATGTCTGCCACTATTACCTTCCGAATATGCTTTTTACAAAGTCGAGCCCTTTTGAAGCCAGAGTCCAGCCGTCAACTTCAGTCTGCCGCCATATCGACGCTGCTTTGGCGATGATCTCCACCTCTGGAGTAAAGGACTCCATAACAATCCAGCGGTTATATCCGATGTCCTTGATGGCTTCAGCAACAGTATCCCAGGAAACCTGACCGGTTCCCGGTGCACCGCGATCGTTCTCACTTGCGTGAAGCATAAAGAGCCGGTCCCCGGCCAGCCGGATCGCCGCAGCTGAGTCTTTTTCTTCAATATTCATATGAAAAGTATCAAGATGAATTTTTATATTATCCAATCCCACATCATCACAAAGTCTCACTGCATCACTGCAAATATTAAGAAAATCAGTTTCAAAGCGATTCAAGGGTTCCAGGGCCAGGGTTACACCTTTTTCACCGGCATATTCCCCAATCTCCCTAAGTCCAGCTACTACCTTCTTCCAGTCCGCATCTCTTTCCTCTGAGCTCTTCAGACCAGTAAGTCCGACAACTGAATAATGAGGGCCGACAATAGTATCAGTGCCGAGTTTAACAGCGGCATCAACCAGGTCCTTCAAATAGGACTTCGCACCGATAATATCAGCATCTCTTCCTCTGAGGTCTCTTCCAGGCCCCATGAGAGAACAAAGTGAAGAACACACAAGCTTGTTCTCCGCAAGTTTGTCATTAATAAAACTTGTACCTATATCCCCCTTTTCCTGGAGGGCAATTTCAATTCCATCAAAACCAATCTCTGCAAATCTCGGAAATTTCTCCGCAGCTTTATTGGTAAATCTTTCCTCAAAAAGCAGACTGTTCATTCCATACTTCATACTTCACTCCTTAAGGTTTCATCACAGACTCCAAGGCCTGCAATGGCCAATATTAATAGTACAAGTTTAAAATTTACGCGTTGTAGCCTGTTCGTAAACTCTTTACTTTCTTTCATAATGAATCATATTTATCGATTATTAATACTCATTATTTTCTATTTCTTATATGAAATTGATCTCCAAGCAAATTATTCTTCAAAATATCTTCTTTTATGATAATTATATGATAGAAATAGTTTATTATTTTTATTTTCCTAAGCAATAATAACTGCTATTATTCAATTCAGAGATAGCCAGATGAATATCCGTGAATGTATTCTTATCAGCAATATTGACACAGTCAAAAAGGTACGTTACCTCAATACGCTGTTCATTCAGGAGGAAAGTGAGTATCGAGCTCATCTTATCCTGGACCAGTCAGGATACTTCCGGATAAATAAAAAAAAACATCCAGTCGAGTCGGGTTTCTTCACCATAACTCTGCCGGGAGATCATTATACATTCACCCCGGATCTAACCAATAAATCTTTATCCTATTTTCTGATTATCTTCGATCTTGGAGAGAATGATGCATCACTGATATCATACCTTTCGTCGTCATTAGCTCGTGAAATCTTCCGCTTGAAGCAGACCAGCCGCTTCACCTTCGATGAAATAATCAGCAAGGAGCATTCAGGGGATATTTTCCAAAAGGAGTCCGCCCGTCATCTCTTCCTATCAGTTGTTTACAGCTTGTCAAAAGAAGAATATCTGGGGACCAGATATCCTGAGGGACGGGAAATAGCTGACAAAGCAATTGATTTTATGCAGGAACGAAAATACGGAGAACTAAGACTGGAAGAACTGGGTCGACACCTCAACCTTTCTATCCCCCATTTCATCAGGATATTCAAAGAAAAAATGAATCTCCCGCCAATGAAGTATTTCACCAGATTGAAGGTGGAAGAAGCGGCAACTCTCCTTATGTCCAACGATAAAACCCTGGCGACAATAGCGGAAGATCTGAATTTTTCCAGTGCCGCTCATTTCAGTAAAATCTTCAAACAATATATGAGTGTGAGCCCGACCCAGTATAGAAATAATTATATCAACACCCTGGAAAACCGGCAAAAACGGTCCATAAAGGAAATTGAAAAGGCCTATGCCCTTCTTCGCAATATAATAGACGAATCCCCGGATCTGATATTCTTCAAGGATATCAATGGAATAATGATGGGATACAACCGGGCTTTCTGCCGAATCATGGGCCGTTCCGGTGAAGATATGATAGGGAAGAGTGATTACGATCTGTTCAGCAGAGAGAAAGCAGAATTCTTTACACACAGAGATGAAATGATTTTTAAAACCAACAAACCCTATAAAAATGAAGAGTGGATGGTTTATCCCGACGGACATAAAAGAAAATTTGAAGTATACAAAGCTCCGTTTCATGATTCCGATGGAAAGATTCTCGGTCTTATCGGCATCAGTCGTGATATTACCGACAGAGAAGAAAATACAAGGAGAAAAAATCAATGACCAAAGAACAAATAAGGGAAATAGTACTTACAGAAATAAAAACAAACAATGGCAAACTAACAATGAGGCCTTGCTGGGTTTCACGAGATTTCATGCCTCCCGGCAAAAGGCTGGGTCTTACTGATGAAGAATACGATGCAGGAGAAAGTGGCGCCATCTGCGAACGCTGGCTGGTCTCGGAAACAAAAGTTGATAACCGGGTTAAAATCAAGAATGAAGGTTTATCTTTTCTTGAGATAAAGGGTTATGACATCCGTCTCATCGATGCTCTTGAAGTCTGCGGGAAAGAAATACTCGGCACTGATTACTCACTGAACCATAAAGGACTCGGCCGCCTTCTCAAGATATACGATTTCAAAACCAGAATATTTTACCACATGCACCAACGCCCGGAACATGCAAAAAAAGTAGGCATGAATTCCAAGGAAGAATCTTACCATTTCCTGGATGTCGACCTTGGCAGCCACCCTGAAACGTATTTCGGAGTCCATCCATATATCGTGGATCAAAACCTCCAATATGACATATTCCTTCCTTACCTTAAGAAATGGGAGGGAGATTCAATACTCAAGTATTCCCGCGCTTATGCTAATGTCCCCGGTGAAGGGTTTCACCTTCCTCCAGGGCTTCTCCACGCACCTGGTACAGCCCTTACCCTGGAGCTCCAGGAATCGTCTGACATAATGGCGGTTATGCAGGCAGAACTTGAAGGTCTGGACATCGGCAAGGATTTACTGGCTCATCACGTATCCGAAGAAGAGCGAAAAAAAGACGGTGATGAATTGTCAGTACTCAAGCAAGTTGACTGGAGAGCCAATGGCGATCCATGGTTTTACGAAAATCATCATCTTGAACCCACCCTTATTGAAAAAACTGCCCGGGAAGGGGTCCGAGAGGAATGGGTCTGGTACAATACTGTAAAATTCAATGGAACCCGAATCACCATTGCTCCCGGAAAAACCTTTGAAAGTAAAGCAGCAGGGGTGCATGGTTTCTTCCTATGGCGAGGCAAAGGGCTGGTGGACGGTTATGAAATGGAAGGTCAGAAAGTTTCTCTGGAAAGCTCCCGGGACGAGCTCCTTGTAACTCACGAAAAAGCTCTCGAAGGGATAAACATTGTAAATACAGGAAATGAAGATATGGTGATATTCAAGTTTTTCGGTCCTGATATAAATATTGACAATGTCCCTTTTATCGAGCACTACACCGGCTCGGAAAAGAAATGATACGAAAAATCAGAACTCTGATAATTATCTTTGTATTCGTTGCTGCTCTTTCTGCATTCTTAGTTATCAACAATAAGCTTGACAGGAACCAGGGAGATCCTGAACGTTCTCCGGTAACAACTGAGCAAATGGTCTTAACCAACATTGCCAACGGGTCTCTTCGGAGCCTCAGGATTGATAATACCAAAGGCCTTTTTAAAATATCCAGCATGGACGGGCTTTCCTGGGTTGTTCAGGATACACCACTGGGATATCGAGTCAAAGATTCGTTATTAAAATCAATAACTTCCAATCTATCCGGTATCCGGGACGTACATATCAATGAAAATCCTGAAGACCTTTCCGTGTATGGTCTAAAAAACCCATTATCGACAGTCTTCTTTGGGAACTTTAATCCCTCAAAAAATGGCCGTTATACCCGTCTTAATGCTGGATGAGATTGGTGGAGCAACAAAAAATAAATAAAATTTACGGCAGCAGTAAATCTGCCGTATTAGGAGATAAAAAATGACACACACGTATCCGAAACTGCACAATGCAGCTTGGCCGGGACTGGTAGGTAAAGGTGAAGATTCCGAACCTGTCATCGATCTGGAAACTATGGTAAACCTCACCGCTGCGGCAGAGGTAGATGGTCAGAAATTCGACGGTTTGGATGTCTTTCTCTCCCTGCCTCACATCGATATCAACTCGTCGGATGACGAATTGAAAAAAGTTGCCGACCTGTTAAAGTCAAAGAATCTTGCCGTTGGTTCCATGGTAGCTCCTATCTGGCCTCCCTCGGGAGGACCGGCATTCGGCAGTGAGACTGAACGTAAACAGTTCCTCGATATGGTGAAGAAATCCTGTATCATAGGAAAAAAATTCAACAATCTCGGTATACGATCGTATGGAATAATCCGTATCGATACTGCTGGAGGAACCGAAGATTGGAGCAAGAATCCAGTCGGTAATCAGAAGAAATCCGCGGAGACTTTTACTGAAGCCTGTAATATAGCTGAAAGCTATGGTGAGCGTCTGGCTGCTGAAGGTGAAATCTGCTGGGGCGGGATGCACGGCTGGAAGCCCATGATAGAGCTTTTTGAGATGGTGGGACGTCCGAAAACTCTGGGGTTCCAGGCGGATATGGCTCATACACTACTTTATATGCTTGGCTATAACGCCGAAGATGATTCTCTTGTGGGCCCTGAGTTCGATTGGAACAAAGAAGAATTCGACGCAGCCTATAAGAAATTGACTGACATGCTGAGGCCCTGGACTATCGATTTCCACATTGCTCAGAATGACGCTACGGTTTTCGGCTCAGGTTCACATGATAAAACCGGCCGTCACTGCCAGGTTGCAGACCCGAACGGCAAACTCGATGTTCCCTACCATGCAGGATTCTGGCTCAATGATGAAAAAGGCAAGCCAACCAAGGCGATGAAGCACATCTGCTGGGACGGATGTATGTTCCCCAACAAAGTTATGATGGAACCGAAAACCTGGAACGATATACTCGGTGCCATGGTTGAGGTTAGGAACAGGCACGGTTGGGACTGATCTCACCCCGGATCTGGTAATAATTAATCCTGTGAGTCCTGAAGATTCACGGGGTTGTACCGGTTCCTCTTCTTAACGTCAACTATGCTTAACCTTTTCGTCAATACAGTTTTACCATAAGTTTAAGTTAAAGACTTTCCTCCATTTTATTCCTACGCTGCCAACGGCAGCAGGTTCTCCGGGACGAATAAACAGTACATCACTTCTGAGGTTCTGTAGTTCAGCGATTGATGGAACAGTTCAGTATTAATCGAGGCCTGATGGGGTATGTGGCTTCCGATTTATTGAATATTACTATCATGTCCCAGTTGGACATTCCTGATGAGGTTTACCAGTAGCAGAAATATATGTTTGAGAATCGGATGAACCGTGTTGATAATCGAAACGTCAGTATCCGTCAATCACACATCATGCCGATCGTCAGGAGAAAAGGGATCAGGACAGGCGGTAAAGAGCTCAAGATTATATTGATCGAATTGCCATTGAAGGGCGCTTGAACGACTTTCAGAGCAAGCCCTCTCTACTTCTACGATAAAGTGATGGCGTTCTTCCTTTCTGCTTCTTGAAACAGCTTGCAAAATACTGACTGGATGAAAAACCGCAGTCCAGTGCAATTTCCAGAATTGATAAATTTGGGGAATTTCTAAGAATTTTTGAAGCCTTTTCCACCCTGAGGTAGGTAAGATACTGAGATGGCGTCATATTTGTAATACGTTTGCAATAGTCAATAAAACGCGTCTTGCCAATTTCACATTCTCTTGCCATCTGATCAACAGACCATTCCATATCGAGGTGTTTTTCCAGATCGCTCAGAAAAATCTCAACATTACGCTTGTTGCTTGTAAGAGATATCTTCAGAGGTACATCACAGGTTCGGAACATTGCCAGGAGAGAATAGAGCAATTCATTTATTAAAATAGCTAGATATGTTGAATTATCAATTCCCAGAGATTCATCCACTGCCCGGCTTATGTTTCCGAATATCTCCCTTATTCTGAGTGTGGTTTCCCATACCGGATGCTCGTTCTCGCGTAGATATCGTGTTAATTCATCAAGTTCAGAGGTAGAGAGTAGAATCCAACCGGGCCAATTCCATTCCTGATTCGGTCGTCTGACTCCGTTATCTATTATCACCCAAAGCAGTTTGCTCATCCCGATGTTAGGGGATCCTACTTTATGGGGCTGCCAAGGTCGGGTGATCGTCAGATCATTGGCTTTTAGCTTATAGTTTTTTTCACCCAGAAGGAATTCCTCATGCCCATTCATCAGGAATGTGATTTCGATTCCCTCATTTCTATGCCAATCTAAACCCCAGTTCTGTAATTGCTGAGCATCCCAGTAACCGATGGTTTTAACACCCTGCAATTCATTGTCTTTCAGAATCCGTCCGGGGTATGAATCTCTCGATAATGCATTTAGCAATACCTCACCACGGTAAGCAGCGGCAGCAAGGTTAACACAGGTATCTGAAAGATAAATTTTGCCGTGATCTTTAAATTTTACCATGTTTAAAATCGACCGTTGTTCAGTCTTAAACGACAACGTCACATTCAATATGAATAATATCATAAGGCAGAGCGCCTGTGTGTTAAAAGTTTTCTGCCTGATGGTTTCATAATGAATCCAAATCACTAAATATTACAAAGAAAGAGGTGAGCCATGAACGTCGGAGTCTTTTTATTGATTGAGCCTTTCGCCAGTGTAGAAGTTCAGCTTCAGAAAGCTAAAGAAATGGGTTTCAAACATGCGGATATCACAGATACGAATTCTGGTGGAAGCATGATGGGAACAGCTGGATTTTCACCGACTGTGAGTCTTGATGATAATCCATTTGATGTGAAAAGGCTCTTTGAAAAATATGGTATTGAACCCCTGACCGTCTGCGCTCATTCAGCCTTACTGGAGCCGAGCAACCCGGGTGTATACAGTACAGCAGAAATTATGAAAGCAATCCATTTTGCATCGGCGATCGGTATCAGAGATGTTGTCACAACAGAGACTGATCCTCGATCTGAATGGGCTAAAAACCTCACATACGATCAGCAAATATTCATCGTTGCGGAAAAGCTCTACACTCCCTGTCGAATGGCTGATGATCTTGGTGTGAACATCCTATTAGAACCTCATGGGCCGATTACTGATTCAATTCAGGGGTTAAAAGATGTTTTCGATCTTCTGGGTAATCCCAAATCTCTGGGAGTGAATCTGGATACGGGCAATTCCTGGCTTGGTGGTACAGATCCAGTTGAAATGGCAAAAGTTTTCAAAGATAAGATTCATCATATTCATTGGAAGGATCTCGGTGAAGAATGGGTAGAAAAACGCGGTACCGAGTTCGGATGCGGTTTTTCCACTATTGCCTTAGGCGACGGTGTTATTGACATCAAAGGCGTTTGCGATATTCTTAAAGATGCCGACATTCCCAGTTCCACATTGGAAATTATCGGGTCGGAAGATATTTTGAAAAAGAGTGTTCAATACCTCAGATCCTGTGGAATATAAAGGAAAGAGCTTCAGGTAATGGTCGAGGTTCTATATTAATTTAATTTTCACTGATGCAAAACGGAACAGGCTGGAATCTGTTCCGTTTTTTTGTGGAATTATTCTACTGAAAAATATACTGTATAGAAAAGAAGAGCCGCCCCTTCTGGAACAGCCCTTCTCAAGATTTAATTACAGCAGGAATTAGTTAGAAGCCAGGTAATCAGCAACTTTCTGGTCGAACATTGCGAACTGATCTTTGTTTTCCAGGTAGTTCTTCTCATAGTCAGAGAGCTTCCACATGAACTCATTGGCTTCACGTTTGTTAAGATAATCGGAAACAGTCCAGGGTATTGCCTGATCCAGGTTGTCAGCAGTCAGGACAAATGGAGGTTTTATCTGCAGATACTGAATGAAGTCTTCACCATTGAAATACCGGAGCATCTGCTGGATGCAGAGGTCGGCATTAAGAGATGGAGGATTGGGAACGGTTGCGGCGATGGATCCGTCTATCAGATAGGGCCAAGCATCATCTTTACCATTGTTGGATACAACAACCTTGCCTTCAACTCCTAGTTCTTCAAATACATCAATAATACCGAATGCGGATTCTTCATTTGCAGCAAAAATCACATCAAAGTCCCGACCTGAAGCAATGAGATCCTGTGCAACGGGGATGGCTATGGTTCTTTGCCATTCTCCACTCTGAAGTATTGTGGCTTCACCCATACCGGCTTCGGTAAGGGCCATCTGAAAACCGACGATTTCACCCTCAGCGGGACCCTGTCCCAAGAACCCGGGCATGTTGACGCAAACAGCATCAGGATAGTTTTCAGCTACCCACTGGCCGACCATATATCCCATCATTACAAAGTTATCGGTTACATGACCGGTAAGATCAGTACCAGAATCGAGTTCGGGTTTTCCGGCTATGAAAAAGATGGGCACACCGGCTTCCTGTGCGGCCGAAATGGATGCTGCACTTCCTGCTGCGGCAGCTGTAATAACAGCGATGGCATCAACATCTTTGGCTATCATATCCTGAACATTGGCCAATTCCTTGTCAGGATTGTAGTCAGAATTCACTTCAATAACTTTCATGCCGTAAAGACCTGCTATAGCCTTGAATGCATCTCCGAACTGAGCATAATAATCATCGGGACCTGCATTGATAAATCCAACAGTCTTCATTTCTTCGCTTCCAGAACCAGACATTTGATCGTCTGAACCTCCGGCAAATACATGTAAAGACATGCCAAAAACCAATAGAACTACTAAAATTCTTTTCATCTCTATCTCCTAATAAAAATTTGATACCGATTATTGATAACAAGAAAGAACCGATTACTGACTCCACTGCAAAAAAGGTATCTGGTCACAGATGCTGCGTTGAAAAAATGCTTGAAATGCTCATGTACTATACGTACACTGTGCTTTCTGTGCTTTTCTTAACCTTGTCTCTACGACAATCTCCTCTTTTTTCAGTAGAGTCATTACTTATTTTCACCCTCCAATTAATGTAGATTAGATCTAACTTGTTTATTATCAATCTTAACTTTTGACATTGTTTTTTCGAACACTGCTGTAATAGCCGACTAGTACGGAAAGGATTATCAGTAAGCCTTTCATTATGTATTGATAGTGAGGGTTTACACCGAGAATATTCAGTGCATTAGAGATGATACCCAACAGAATAACTCCTATTACAGTTCCCCAGATATTACCCTTCCCCCCGGACAAAGCCGTACCTCCAACAACAACTGCAGCGATTACATCAATTTCCTTTCCCTGACCCATAAGGGGATTCCCCGTACCGAGGCGTGACAACTGGGTCATGGAAGCAATGGCCATAAATAGACCGCTGATACCGAAAACCATCAATTTAAAATTCATCACATTTATACCTGAGAGGAAGGCGGCCTTTTCGTTGCCTCCTACAGCGTAAATTCTTCTACCAAATTTTGTATATTTCATAATCAGCCAAAGCAGGATGGCTAGGATTATAAATATGAGTACGGGAGTATAAAGCTTGAAAGTTGGAGTAAGCTTAATAGAGGTTTTCCCAAGGAACTTAAAATTACCACCCAGGGTAATTTCTCTGCCGTTAGTAACTAGATAAGTAAAACCTCTATATATACTCATAAAACCTAGAGAGATTATGAAAGACTCAAGTTTTGTCCGTGAGATGATGAATCCCATCAGGAGCTGGAAGAAAACTGAGATTACTACACCGGCTAAGATGATCATCCATCCCGACCAGCCAAAATTCCGTAGTAAATAGGCCGAAGTTGTTCCGACAAAACACATCATCCATCCAATGGACAGATCGATATCACCCATCAGCATCACCAGAGTTATACCAAGGGCCATGATACCTGTTACTGCAACCTGCAGCATTACATTTGAGATATTCAGTCCGGACAAGAATTTTGCTTTGGACAAAACCATCCCACTGCTGAAAAAATCCACAAAAAATACTATGACGATAATCAGTACCAGGACAAAAAACATAGTTGCATTTTCATGTTGGATCATCTTTTGGAAAAAACTGTTTCGTGTTTGTCTCGCTATTTGTTCTGAATTCTCATTACTCATTATTCGGATCCTCCGATCGAATGCTGCAATATATTTTCTTCATTGATTTCTGATTTTTCAATAGTCACTACAATACGGCCATTTCTCATTACCAGAACCCTATCACTCATTGCAATCAGTTCTGGCATATCCGATGATATCATAATGATGCTTTTCCCCTTCCTGAGTAATTCCGTCATTATTTTATATATTTCTTCTTTTGCACCAACGTCGATACCGCGTGTTGGCTCATCAAAAATAAAAAGATCACAGTCTGTTGCAAACCATTTCGCAAGGACAACTTTCTGCTGGTTTCCGCCGGATAGGTACATTGCCTTTTGAAAAACACTCGGTGTGATAACATTCATCTGCCGGATATATTTTTCGGAAATTTTTACATCATCAGAGGGAAGGACAAAAGGACTCGTTGATTTCGCATAGCTGGCGATGACAGTATTTCTTACAAGTGAGTGATCTAAAAATAATCCTGTACTCTGCCTGTCCTCAGTGATGAAGCACATTCTGTTGGCAATGGCATCAAGAGGAGTATCGATGTTCACCTCTTTACCATTTATCTGTATTTCGCCCTGATTCATTTCTTTTACACCAAAAAGCAATTCCGCAAGCTCTGTTCGTCCGGAACCAACCATACCCGAAATACCCAGCAATTCACCTTTCCGAACAAATAAGGACACATCAGTGACACCGTTACCGGAAATATTATCTGCCTTATAAAAAACATCGGAAATTTCTGCTTCATCCCGCTTGTAAAATGAGGAAACGTCTCTACCAACCATATCGTTAATTAATTTATGTTCATCCAAATCCTCTATTAAATACGTATTAACTTTTTCCCCGTCACGGATTACTGTAACTCTGTCGGCTATGACAAATACTTCGTCCAGATGGTGAGATATATAGATTATACTAAGTCCTTCTTTTGAAAGCTTTTTGATAATATTCAACAGAAAATCAATTTCTTTTTTACTGAATGATGAAGTGGGCTCATCCAGAATTAATATTTTAGATTTCTGGATAAGAGCTCTGGCTATTTCAACAGTTTTCTGAGCTCCGCTTCCTAAATCTCCGACTATATCGAATGGTGAAATTTCAGAATGAAGAAAGTCCAGGATTTCCAGTGTCTTATCAATCATTCCCTTAGAGTCCAAGAGGATACCATTCGTCATTTCGTTTCCAGCAAACAAATTGTTGACAACATTCAGAAGCGGATAGAGATTATGCTCCTGATAAATTGTCTGAATACCCTTTCCCATGGCCAGTCGGGGTGTATTATTTAAGATAACTTCTTCGTCAAGAGCAATAGTGCCTTTATCCGGTAAATAAGCTCCTGACAGCATTTTTATCAATGTGGATTTACCAGCGCCATTTTCACCACAGATACAATGAACCTCTCCCTTAATAAGATCGAAATTGAAATTGTCAAAAACCTTAACTCCGGGAAATGCTTTTTGTATTCCTTTCATCTCGAGAATCAGATTGTTCTTCATACGTTCACCTATAATAGCACAATTTTCTACCTAATCTGTATTACTCAGTTGATACCTGTTAATGACCAACCTTAATACTGTACTCGTTATTATCACATAAATTCTAATACAGTTCAAAAAAAATGGAAAAAAGCTGCCTTTCCCATGATAAAAGGATAGACGTTGGTCATGAAAAACGGCGCCTGTATCACTTTGTCTGCAAGTAATTCGGTGAGCATCACCATGGTATCACCCTCGCAGCCCCATACCAGATTTTCCCTTTCGTAAAGCAGATTCCAGGCCAGACAGGGTGTGGTGTCACAGCTGTGGGATTCATTCAGACAGTTAACCCCCATGGCCAGGATGGAATCATTTTCAGCTTGGTAATCCTTGTTCAGCTCCATGTAGAGTTTGACGGCACTGAGCAGGGGCCGGCCCTGAATACTCTTCTCCCGGGAAGGCCAGTTATCGGCAACTTTTTCGGCCTCGGCATCGGGTATGGCGGCGGCCCTCTTGCCAAGCTCACGGAAACTCCGCTCTTCCACCTTCAACCCGTACTTTTCCATGAAACGCTTCACCGCTGAATCTTCCAGCCAGTAAAACCTTTTAAAGATCCAGGACTGCTCACCGGTGGGTCCCGCAGGGTCATCCTGATAAACCAGCATTTTCCAGCTTTTAAGCTGCCGCCTCAGGCTCAGCCCCCGGCATACGAGTTTTGTATCCTCCAGGTTCGGCGGACAGATGGTATCGATCCCGTTCAATTTGAGAAAATTAACGATTTCCCAGTCCCACATGTTCACAGTACCGAAATCTGAAGTTATCACCATAATCGGAACATCGATGGCCTCCAGCTCATCTACCAGGCTGTATGCCTCTCCAAGCATCTGTGGAAAGATAACGGCGTCCACATCGGAAAGTATCTCCCCCAGGGCGACTGGCTCTGTAAATTCGGCTACATCACCAAGGAGTGTATGTACAATGCCGAGATGTACCTCAAACTCATCATCCTTTCCCGGATCAAAATAGAGTGGTGCAAGAATTGCTTTCATTTTGACCTCCGCCCCGGCAGGAACCAGGTGATAACAAAAAGAATAAGCTGACTGACGATTACCAGTATCATGGCGGCAATCAGGCCGTAATGATCTCCCAGCAAGCCGGAAATCCAGGGATACACCGCGACTGAGAAATACCCGAAAATCAGGAGCATCGAAGTTACCGCCGCCGATTTCTCAGGGTACCACCCGCAGCCGATGGACATGACGTAGGGAATGGTAAAACCGATAAACAGCCCCAAAAACCCCGAACCAAGGGTGAGAAGCAGGGCATTACCCAGGAACAGCGCAGGTATGAATACGATCAGGGACAACAGGCCTCCCCAGCGGATCATGAAGATTTCCCCGAAACGCTCTGATAGCCTGGAAACCAGACTTCGGGACAGGATGATACCGATCCAGAATGCGGAAAGGGCGAAACTGGACATGAAGGCACCAGAGTTTGTCGAGGCATCGGCGAACAGGGGCATCCAGGTGTTCAGCACACCCTGAACACCCATGTGAATAAATATGATCAATCCGAGAATCCACATCCGGGGACGGGTGAAGAGTGCAAAAAGACCGATGCTTTTCTCCGGAGCCTTCACATCTTTCTCGATGCTTTTTTTACCCCCCGTCATCAGAACGGCAAGGAATGAGACAAATATCACAATGGCTGCAAAGCCCAGATACAGAAATGTTTTATTCCAGGATACTCCATTATCAGTCAGGTAAAAGACAAAAAGAGGGCCGAGAAAAGCTCCTATTCCAAAGAAAGTATGAAGAAGATTCAAATACAGGGAACGTTTATTACCGTGGATATCAGAGATTAAGGCATTGGATAGAGTATCAAAGGTACGGGTGCCGATTCCGAATACAAAGAAAATGGCCATCAGCAGACCAAATGACGGAGCCGTGCCTATTCCCAGCAGGGTAACCATGAATAACCCGATTCCAATGGCGATAAATCCCTTTTTATTCAGCCTGTCCCCGAAGAGGCCGCAGAAGATAATAGCAGCCAGACCGGAGATATTCTGAATACTGACAATGGTACCCCCCTCCGCCAGCTTCAAACCGTAACGCCGAAGAAAATCCGGCATCAGGGGACCGATCATGGTATAGGACATTCCGAATACAAAAACGAGAAGGTAGAGAACAAGGGTAATGGGCAGTGACGATTCCTTTTTGTTCATGATTCATCATTGTACAGGAAATCGTCCTGAACAGTATGTCGTTTTTCATCGTATCTCCGGTATGATTACGTTCAGGGAGAAATTATGAGATTTATCGGAAACCTGCTCTGGCTCATATTCGGAGGCTCTATAAGTGCCGTTCTCTGGACCATCAGCGGTCTACTCATGAGCATTAC
>QNBK01000013.1 GCA_003644105.1 Spirochaetota bacterium
GATTAGAACTATTGCTCTGCCCGGGCGGTTGCCCCTGGGGTTCCCCCGGTTGAACTGAGGGCTGGTCTCTTGAACTGAGTGTTGTTGAGATATAAATCAGGTCATCTGTTGCCGGAGTGTTGAACACCCGTGAGAGGCTGATTGTGGCCCGGGCGGTGTTTGCTGAGGTAATGTATCCATCAGCAATGTGAATCACCCGGTCTTCTCCGATGGACTTCATTACCCGTATCTCAGAACCGTTTTCCGGAATTTGATTGAGAAGAGGTTTGACGATAAATCTTTCACCGCTTACCAGGGTGATAACACCGTAGAGATGCCATCGAGCTGAGTCCACAGTTACTGTGGATATAACAGCTTCATTTTCAGCCAGGAGGGTTTCCAGATCGGCAATCCGGTTCTCCAGAGTTTGAATTGTCTCGCTTTCACTGTTTCTTTCACTGGCTGCCGCTTCGGCGGATTCAGCTCGGGTTTCTGCCGCCTCAGCGGCCGCTAAAGCTGCCGCCATACCTTCTTCCGCCGATGCCGCCCGGGTTTCTGCCGCCTCGGCAGCGGCTGAAGTTGATGCCATTTCTTCCGAGGCGGCATCAAGCTGCATGATCAGTTCCTGTTTTTCACGTTCTGTAATAATTAATGTCCGGTGAAGGGTATCGTACCTGGCGGCGGATTCTTCCTTTTCCTCGGCCAGGGCCGTTAATGAGGTCTGATCTTTTTCGGTAAGTCTGAGGTTTGTATGATTTTCCCAAAGCTGCCAGAACTCTTTGATAATTGCTCCCACCGGTTCGGGTATATATTCAAGACCGGATATCCATGAAGATAAGGCGGACTGGTAATCGCCGGAATTCAGGGAAGATTCGGATAATTCGGCATATCTATTAACTTCATAGGCAAACAGCTCGCTCTGTGTTTTCAGATATCCATGAGTAGTCTGGTCCATCAACGGCCAGTTGGCGTTCAGTTTGCGCCATGCGATATCAGCTTCCTGGTATCGGCCTGCGGCTATGTGAGAGAGTGCCAGATTGACAAGGAGTTTCGATTCAGCGAAGAGCGCCGAGAGGTCATTCTCTTCAAGAGAAGTTAAATAGGCGGAAAAAAACCGCAGCAGCTCTCTGTCGGCCTCATTCCGGGCCTTGATACCCGGAAGTTCAGCGGTGGTGCTGTTATCAAACAGGCTTTCCAGGGCCGTAAGATGAGATTTGGCCCTGTTGTAATCCCGGGCGGTGATGGCATCAATTAAACCCAGATATTGATTGGCCAGCTCGTCCAGCCAGTAATTTTCCAAATTTTTGGTTTCCCGGAGAATTTCAAGGTCTGTATCAATTCCGGCATTAACAATCCGGGTGAAATCTTTCTCGTTGTACAGCCCGGCCAGTAATTCTGATTCATCGGTTTTCAAGGTTACCGCCAGGGTTTGCCGATCCGAAACAGCGCTGTTAAGAGCAAGCTCAAGAGAAGCTTTTTCCTGCTGAAGTCCATCCATCCGCTGCCTGTATGCGGTCATTTCATTGCTGCGGAATTCTGCCATTTCACTGTCGTACCGGGAATCCAGGCTTGTTTTTAAACGATCCAGAGCCAGATTTATCTGTTCCTCTGAGCTTCCCAGTGCTTCCAGCCGTGAGCGTTCCTTTGAGAGGATGCTGTTGAATTCGTCCAGAAGCTTTGTCTCTTTAACCTGAAGGGTTTCTTCCATCAAGCCCTGAAGGAGCTTGATTTTATCGTCCATCTGGAGAACGCGGTTCTGATATTGACGTATCTGTACATCTTTCAGATCAACTTCCCGGCGTTTGGACATCACCTCTTTCACCGCTGATTGGAGAAGGGGACTTTCAACACTGGAATAAGGAAAATCTTTATCGATGGAAACTGTACTCTTCCGTATTGCTGTGAAACTCAGAATCAGCGGAACTGCGGCAATAATTATCAGTGCCAGGAGAGGCCATAGTACCAGCTGAATCTTATTCGAACGGTTCGCACCGCCGACTTCGGGAATTTCTTCAAGAACTTCGAAGTCCAGCTCCCTGTCGGGATCCTGAATATTATTTCCGAGTGTGTTTTTTTCCATTTATCCTATAGAATTATGACATGTTTACGGATATCTTTCTGCGGTTTTTTCCAGAACAGGGGCAAAATGATTAAAAAACACGTTCTCGGCTTAAGTGCCCGGCTGCTTTTTTTTATTATTCCCGT
The DNA here is from genome assembly GCA_003644105.1 of Spirochaetota bacterium. Lineage (GTDB taxonomy): Bacteria > Spirochaetota > Spirochaetia > DSM-2461 > DSM-2461 > UBA2779. Next base: position 2,185 of record QNBK01000013.1, read on the forward strand.
AATTTCAGGGAGTCTGATAATCAGTGGATCTATAACCGGTCTTTACGCCGACCGCGGTGTAAAAAAGGTAATGGTCCGTCTCATTGAATACAAGGCGGAGGATCTTATCAGGCACAGTTCTTCTCAATGGAATCTATTACTGGAAAATAATTTACAGAACGATCCCGCCTACATGGAAAGCTTTGAAAATTCAATCAGATCTTATTCTCTAACCATGCTTCAGGAGGAAGGTGAGTGGATTCTGGCGGTTGATGAAGATAACAGTATTGTCTTTTCTGTGGGTTCTTCCGCTTCTGATGACTCAATTCTTGAGTCGGCAGGGGAAAATGCTCCTGGTGAGACTGGAGATATCTGGATTGATGGAAATTTCGGCGGTGAGAGCCGTCTGGGGTATGGGTTTTTTCTTCCCGCTCTGGGATGGACCGTGTATATCACCGAGCTCAGGCAGACATTCTATGCAGATTTGTACTTCATACGCTGGAATTACATCATAATGGTATTACTTACCGCAATTATCAGTTCTTTCTTCATCTATTACTATATCCACCGCTCTTTGTCTCCGTTGAAAACGGTGATTTCTGACATGCAGAACATCGTTCAGAATCGGAATTTTGGGAAAAGGGTTATACCCGTACAAAACGATGAAGTAGGAGAACTTGCCAGAGAGTTCAATCTGATGTCCGATTATCTAGACCGGGCAATGACGCGCCTGAAGAATATTGCCCGCAGCGAAATTGAAATGAGGATTGAGATTCGCAACAGAGAGAGAGAAACCCTGGAAGTTCTCAGTAAGGTGTCCGATCATAAAGACCCGGAAACTGCCAGGCATACCTCCCGAGTGGGAATGTATGCTTCCCTGCTTTCCGAATTACGGGGAGACTCTACCGAAGAGTCGGACCTGATGCGGTGGTCTGTTCCGCTGCATGACATCGGTAAGGTGGGTATTCCGGATGCCATACTCCTGAAAAATGGAGCCCTGAATAAAACAGAACGCTTGACGATGGAAAAGCATGTCATCATCGGTAATGAAGTGCTGAAGGATTCGGCAAGTCCCATTCTCAGAGCCGGTGCGGATATAGCCATTTCTCACCATGAAAGATGGGACGGCTCAGGTTATCCGGGAGGTTTAAAGGGCCGGGATATCCCGGTACGCGGCCGGATTACGGGAATTGTGGATGTTTTTGATGCTCTGACAACGGCCCGGCCCTACAAAGAAGCCTGGAGTCTCAAACGTGCTGTGGAGTATATCAGGGAGCGCAGCGGTACTGAGTTCGACCCTGAGCTGGTGGAACTTCTTTTTGCCAATCTGGAACGTGTAGAAGCGATATTAATTGAATACGGGGATGAGTAGAGATAAATCAGGGATCAGGGGGAGTTTTTTTAATTTGGGTTTTTCTCTAGAATTGAGTTATGATTTTTGCCCGGAAATTCACCCTCGCTGAAGATGATGATTATGAGCGGATTGTTGCGGCCGGCGGTCGGCTTCGTGCACTGTTAGAGGCTTTTACCGTCGGGCAGCTGCCTCGGGAATACGGTCTGATGCAGCTTGCCGGATATGCCCGCTCACTGCTGGCGGTACAACGGGTAGACGGCAGTTTTTCTTCATATGCTCATCCTGAAAAGCTGGAGATTGATGTTCGTACCGATGCCCATCGTTTTGTTACCTGGGCGGCGCTGGCGTTTTTATGCCGGTTTGAGGATACCTGGAAGAAGACCGGCGAAAAAGCCGGTGAAATAAATCTTTCAGATAAGGAATTGGATGAGGGGATTTCTGCGGTCTTCAGATGCCCTGTGGTTTCTGATTTCACGTTCCCCGAGTCCGGGGAGGCCGAACCTGTGCAGCAGGTGGAAGCGGTTCTGATTCTCTCCTCCGGGGGGATTCCCGGAAGGCTGAGTGCCGATCCTTCTGCTGCTCCGGAATTGAAAGCAGGTCTTGATGTCCTCAAAGCGGATTTCCGCCACCGGCTTGAAACGGGGAATACTTCTCTACCCGGCGGGATTGAATATGCGGATCTTTTTCATCAGGCCCAGGAGGGTCTGGAGCATTGAAGGGCTTTGAATCCTGAAAACCGGTTTGCCTTTCACCGCAGGACGGGTTCATAATGCTGTATGGCCTCTCGAAAGATTCGCATCACCTTATTTGAAATCATTCTGATTGTCCTGGCCCTGGGGCTGGCGGCTGGGGGTGTATTTCTTATTTATGGTGGAAGAGCTTCGGAGAGCCAGACCGGGGTGATGGAGCAGAGGCTCCGGGAACTCCGGCAGCTGAAGACGGTGAGTCAGACTTACCGCTCGGTTATCTATGTGGAGGAGAAGAACTTCTGGAGGGGTAACAAACAGGTTCTCTTCACTGTGGAGTATCTTGTAACCGCTGGTGTCGATTTTTCCAGGGGTATAGAAATCCGTGAACTCTCTGACGGGACGGTGCATGTAAGAATGCCTCCGGCTGAAATCTTTCTCTCCGATGCGGATGAATCATCCATCCACCAGATGTACCTTCGGGAAAACAGCTTACTGAATCCCATCCGGATGGGCGATTATATGAGTCAGATTATTGTTCAGGGGGAGGCCAACAGGCAGGCAGCCCTGGATGGCGGTATCCTGAATCTGGCAGAAGCCAATGCCCGGCTTGCGGTTCTCCGTGTTTTAAAACTTGGGAATTTAGAGAAGATTACCTTCGAACCGGGGAATACCGATGGCTAAAAAACGCCGGCCCCTTCTTCTTCCCTCTATTCTCCTCCTTGTTCTTTCGGCGTCTTTTCTCTTTGCCGCCTGGCGGATAAACGGCCTTCCCTTAAAGAAAATTTTTGCATCCCGTAAGATTTCCGCCTCCTGGTCGATTCTGGAGGAAATCCGTTCACTGAACGAACTGGAAACCGCTGCCTACGATATGAAGGTGGTTTTTCCCTTTGACTTCACCGGCGGGGATGAGGTGAATTGGACTTATTTGAAACTGCAGTACGACAGGAATCCGAAGCTGTTTTCTGCCAAAGCCAATTCGGCACAGTACCCAGGGGCTGCTTTGCCGGGGGAATGGAAGTACGGGGCGCTTTACGGACTTTGCCGGCAGGTGGGCATCGATCCGGGACGTCCGGATTACCGGTTTGTCGTTATGACGGTGAGTATCCGGGCAGGAGTGGATATCGACCGCTGGCTGGATAGTTTTTCGGTTGGAGAACCGTCGGAAGAAGTCGGGGGGATAACTGTTATACGGGATGAAAACGGCGGGAAAACTTTGAAAATCAAGATTGCCCCTGTTTCAGTAACGTCGTTTATAATTGAGGATCGGGACGGGAGTTCCGACGGTTTCCCCGATGTACCATTAACCCCGGAGGGATGGCGCTTACTGGTTGAGGGCCTTCGCCCCGGTCTTCGGGAGATGGCTCTTGAGGGGGGTCTTCTGGAAACGGCTGCAGAGGAGAGTGAGTTGTTTCTGAAGGAAATCTTTACAGCGGCAGGTTATGATAATGTTGAATTCATGGATTAAAAGATTAGTTATTGCGGCCGTACTCCTGGTTTTCTTCGGCACAGCGGTATTTGCCGACGATCCCATGGTGAGTATCTATCGGGATTTTGATGACGGCCTTTTCGGTCGCAGTCTTTACCGGGGTGTGGTTTTTTCGGTTAAGCTTGAAAGCTTCAACCGATATGCTTCTTTGCCGGTGAAAGATGTAGATGGTCTGACAGCCTATCTGGTATCAATGGACAGGGCGGAATACCTTGCGGCCGGCCTGGGAGACGGCATTACAGTCCAGGATAAAAAAAACCGGCTTTATATGTATGAAAAAAATGGCATCAGTATCAGTTTCTCCCTGGAGAAAGCTCCGGAAGATCTCTATGAAGAGATAGAGAGGACGTATTCAAAGAATGCCGTTAATGTAATCAGAGAAGTAACGGAGTCCTACCGAAACGGTTATGTGATTCGTATTTTCCTGGCTGAGAATGTCTATCGCCCTCAGTTCTCAAGTATCGACTATGAAGATATTCTGATTTCAGCGGCGTTGATCGGTAACTCTTTCCAGCCGCTCTGGGGAATCCATGACGGGAACGATCTAACGGCAACGGTAAAATAACAGTTATTGAAAAAACATTTCATCCTTGTAAGTCATCTTGCCCTTTCTGCCTCCCGGCGGTAATATCTTCAAGGCAAAAATCGGGGGTTATTGATATGAAAAGTACAGATTTAGCAAGAAGAGACAGAGAAATCAAGAAAGCCCGGAAAAGAGAAATGGTTCTTGAACGCAAAGGCCAGCGGGAAAGCCGGTCTCCCGGAGATTACATCAACGAATTTGCAGAGCTCTTCTTCTATGATGAAGAGAAAATATACAATATCGAAATGAGTGAAGATATCCTGATGCTTCTTGAAGAGATGAAAGAAGATCTTCCGGAAAAACAGTGGCCCAGTGTAATCCGTAAAGCGGTAAAGAAAACCAGAGTTAAACAGAAAGACCTGGGAATTACTCAGCTTGCTGGCATGGGCGATATCGACATGACCCTTCAGTAGAACATCAGGTTCTCAATCGGGATACTTCTCATCCGGCCGGAGGTCGGGAATCGCCTGGGGTGTTTTTCCTGCTGCAGCGGCTTCTTTTGAAAGAAACAAGCCGCAGTAACAGTTCCCCGACTCCTTGATATCCGCCTCTGCGTAATCACATGGACAGGTGATATCCCGATCCTTGAACCGGTTTCCCCATCCTTCCCGGCAGGGACACAGGTAGTACCCGTAAGTTTCCAGATTTTTAACCAGACCCTCTTTTACCGTTTTGAGAAAAGTTTCATCCGGCTGCAGCGCCCATCCGTTTTTGTCTGCACTTTTCTGAATAAAATCTTCGATATCGTTAATCAATTTCTTCGTCCCAATGATCCTTGATAAATCCGATGAGAAATCGTTCGCCGTCGATTACCAGGGTGGGAAAAGAAGGGCGCCGGCCGAATTTGGTTTTAAACTCGCCTTTCAGTTCGGTCTTCTCTTCCGGAGGGAGGGTATCCAGTTCCAGATAACGGAAAGCTACTTCTCTGTCTTTCAGGTATTGGCGGGCACTTCTGCAGAACCCACATGTGGAGAGGGATAGCAATGTGAGATTTTCGGCATTCCCTTTTCCTTCAATCGTATTCCATTCATAGCTGTCAAACATTTAAGCAGCCTCCACCCTAATTGTTATTTCTTACAGCGGTATTTTCAAGAGTTCTTGATATCCTATCGGGAATTCACGATATTCGGTTCCATGAAGAAATTAGAAAGTACGGCGGAGTTTCAGGCTCTAGTCGATAGTGATAAAAGATTTTGTGCGTTATTTTCTGCTGAATGGTGTCCTGACTGCCGGGTTCTCAAGGCGGTCCTCCCCGGTTTGGAAGAGGAATTCGGTGATCGTTACATTTTTACTGTGGTTGAAAATGATGATTTTCCCCAGCTGGCTGTAAAGCACGATATTCTGGGTGTTCCCAGCCTCATCGCATTTCACAAAGGAGAGGTGACGGGCACTTTTATCAGTACCTTGAGAAAAACCAGACGGCAGATTGTCGACTTTCTCGAAGAGACTTACCCGAAGAGCTGATCCCTTAAAGCTTTAATATCCGGTAGCCAGACATCGCAGAGTTCACTCATTGCTTTACGGATTGACGGGATGGAATGACCCCATCCCGCGGCGGCGACAGATACCCCGGCAGCCCTTGCCATCTGGACTCCGGGCTTGAGGTCATCCACAACAAGAATATCCTCGGGATTCAGATTGGTTTCTTCCATTATTCGGAAAACCGGCCAGGGTGATGGTTTGCGTTTTTCAGGATTGTGATCCCAGCCGAAAATAAACTCCGGGGTAATACCCGGGGCCCCCATCTGGTAATGCCTTCTGATGTGCTCCTCGGTGGAATGAGAGGCAACGGCGATAATACCGCCCCTGTGAATAAATTCCTCCATCAGTTCCGGGAGTCCGGCATAGAATGGCGGATTACGTTTTGAATTGAAATCCTGCCAGATGAGGAATTCTTCCTCCATCTCTTTCTCGTCAAGACCGATTTCCTCAGTGAGATACACCATAATTCCCGGGTGAAAGTTCTTTTCGAACCAGGTGTCCAGAGTAATAACCGGTTCTCCCGGGCGCAATTTTTTCATCACCTCCAGGTGTGCGGGAAAGTGTACCGAGGCGGTGCTGTCTACAGCTGTATCGTCATGATCGAGTATCAGACATTTAAATTTCATGAGTTACCCGATGAATCACCCGGCTTTTCCCAGGCGCCCTGGCTGGTTCTTTTTCCATCTTTAAAAAGTCCTTCGAATCGTGTGCCGTCAGCCCAGAGGAATATCCCCGGGCCGTGCATCCGGCCATTTTGAAATTCCCCGTCGAACCGGCTGCCGTCGGTCCAGATACAGAATCCGGTACCTTCGAGAAGGCCGTTGCGGAACTGTCCTTCCATCACCCGGCCATCGGGCCAGGAAAGACTGCCGTATCCATCCATGGAACCATTTCTGAACTCGCCCTGGTAGCGGCTGGAGTCGTTGTATTGAAAAACGCCCTCTCCCTCGGGCAGACCCCCCACAAGAGGGCCTGTGTAAACCCCGTTTTCAAAGGCTGCGGACTCGGGGTTTCCCGGGGCGGAGCGGGATTGGTTTCCCCCCAGGGTAAATGAGCGGTAGATAACTTCCGACGGCCGGCGTTTTCCTCTTTTTTTACCAAGGGGGATCCAGGTTACCCGTTCCAGCCATCGTTTCCCCTGGGATGCTCCGTAGGCATAGGTTTCATCCTTGATGATGCGACCCTCGGCGTTGAAAATCATCTCGGAGGCAACCCGGCCTTCTGTATCGTAGGTAAAGAGAGTCCTGCGGTGATGAGAACCTTCGGGGGTTTTTACAGTTATGGAGAGTAAATGGTTTTCATCATTATAGCTGTAGTCGGTAACAAGGTCGGGCTTTTCTCCATCGTAGAGATATTCCTGTTCGAGTCTTCCCTGTGAATCATACTTTTCAACCCGGATTTTATTTCCGATGCGTTCGGCACTCATCCTTCCGGCATCGTCGTGCTCATAGATGTATTCTTTTTCTTCCGGGGGTTCCGGGATTGTCAGTATCCGCCGTGAAACCCTGTTCTGCTCATCCCATTTCCAAATCTCCCGGCTTATCAGATCTTTTGAGGAGTTCAGGCGGTAACAGGCGGTTTTATTGTCTGCATCGTCATAGGCAAAAAGATAAACTTCTCTGTCTATTTCGATGGATGCAAGCTGCCCCTTCCCGTTCCAGCTGTACCGGGCGGTAAATCTCCGGTCTGTTTCACTCCAGGTGAAGGAACGTCGTTTAAACAGGGCTCTTTCGAGGTTCAAGGAGTCCACTTTACCGTTTGTTTCAAGCAGGGGGTCTGGATGCATGCTCATATTATGGATTATGTGGTTAAACCTTTCCACAGGGGAGCCATTACGTAATATAATATGGGAATGAAATCCATATTGGTAATCAACGATTCTTCTTTGCTTCGAAGTTTTCTGGAAAAGCAGCTGAAGGAATACGGTTTTGAAGTACTGCAGGCTATTAACGGGCTGGACGGTTGGGGAAAAATCAGACAGCTGCAGCCGGATTTGATAATTATGGACTACTTCCTCACCCGGAAAAGCAGTATGGAAATCCTCAAGTCAATGAAGGACGATCCGAACATCGGCAGCATTCCCGTGGTAATGACAATTTCGAAGCTGGAAAAAAAGCAGGTAATGGAGCTGGCCCAGATGGGTGTTCAGAAAATTCTGAATAAGCCTGTAAGGATTGATGCGCTCCTGGAAACTTTAACAGAACTGCTGCATGTGGCCATTGAAATGGATGAGACCCCCTGCATCCTTGATGCCCACCTGAACGATCAGATTCTGTTTGTAGAAATTGCCAGGGGGTTCAACCGGGAAAAGATAAACCTTCTCAGGTACAAGATTGCCGAGCTGATTAAGCTGTACTCGGTATCCGATCCCCGCATTCTGATTCTGATGACGGATATTGAATTCCGCAGTGAGGATGAAAGTAAACTGGAAATCCTTCTGGAAGAGATAATAGGCTCTGTACGGAAGCCGGACAGAATCCGAATTCTTACCGTATCCGGGGAGATTAAAGCTTACCTCACAAAACATATTATCTTAAGTGAAATTGAAGTTGCGAAAAGCCTGGAGGAGGCCATGGACGGCCTGTTGGGTATTAAGGGGATGGAGTCTCTGACAGCAGAACAGGATAACGTTCAGGATAAGTTTTTTTCTGCCAAGCAGGATGTTCAGAAAGAGGATTTTCAGCTGAATTTTCAGAAAGAAGTACCTGAAGAGAGTTTGAATCAGTTTGGCGGGAAGGTTCGAATTGCCGTAGTTGATGATGATATGATTGTTCGAGAGATAATCAGGAATGCTTTCAGTGCCACCGGATGGGAAATCGTTCCTTTTGTCAACGGCGTAGAGTTTGTTGAAAAGCTGGAAACAGACAGGGCCTTTGATTTACTGTTTCTCGATCTGATTATGCCTGAAATGAATGGTTTTGCCGTTCTGCAGATGATGAACGGTAATAAAATTGAGATTCCAACGATAATACTCACCGCACTTTCACGAAAAGAAAGTGTTGTTAAAGCTCAGGAGTTCGGTGTGAGCAGTTATATGATAAAACCGATTAAACCGGAAGGGATATTGGCGAAGGCTGCGGAAATTCTCGGGGCTGGCTTCTGATATGGCTCGGGCTTTTAACCGCTTGTCCTTTGCCGGGACAATGGAGAATTTTCCCGAGGGCATTGCTTTTGTTGGGGATGGAACCGAGATAAAGGACTGTAACGAAACATTCCGCCGGATGACAGGAATCGGAGAGGGACCGCTTCACCGCTTTGATTCACTTGTTCATCCTTCTCATTTTGAAGCCTGGTCTTCCGGTCTTTCCCGTTTTCTGTCCGAGCGCTCCGGCACTCACCGTTTGATTTTAAGACTAAGCAGAACTAAAATACCGGATCGATGGGTGAGACTGTCCTTTCTCCCGCTGAATATTCCCGGAGAGGAAAGCTTTCTCCTTCTGGCCAATGATATTACAGGACAGAAACGTCTGGAAATAAAACTGATTCGGGCCCGGGATGAAGCGGAGAAGGCTACACAGTCCAAAAGTGATTTTCTTGCCAATACAAGCCATGAGATAAGGACGCCGATTCACACGATTATCGGTATGTCCGATCTTCTGGCGGATACCACTCTGGATCAGGAACAGGCGGATTATCTGGGACAGGTTCGGTTTGCCGCGGAGGTTCTATTAACACTGATTAATGACATCCTCGATTTTTCAAAAATTGAAGCGGGTCAGCTTCGCCTGGAAAGGACCGATTTTGATCTGATTGACATGCTTGAAGATGCCGTGGATCTGGTAACCCTCGAAGCTCATAAAAAAAATGTGGATGTTGGTTTATACATCGATTCCAGAGTACCCTCAAGAGTCTTCGGGGATCCAACCCGGCTTCGCCAGGTTGTGGTGAACCTTGTAAACAACGCGGTTAAATTCACCCATGAAGGACAGGTAGTTCTTGATGTAGAAACCCTGTCTGTGGGGAAAGACACGGTTAAGCTGAAGTTCTCGGTTAACGATTCAGGTGTTGGTATTCCTCTGGAGAAACAGCAGAATCTTTTTCAGGCTTTTCATCAGGCGGACAGTTCCACCACCCGGCAGTTCGGCGGAACGGGTCTCGGCTTGTTTATTTCCAGAAACCTTGTGAGTCAGATGGGGGGGGTGCTTTCATTTTCCAGTGAGCCCGGGCAGGGTTCTTCGTTCTTCTTCGAAATGGATTTTGACCGGGCCGATGAGAATGTTGTTCTTCCGGTTGTTCCCGGAGATTTCTTTGCCGGCCGCCGGGTTCTCGTAGTTGATGATAACGATGTTATCCGGGATAGAATCAGCAGAACCCTGAGCGCCTGGGGTTTTAACGTTGATGAAGCCGGTTCTGCAGAAGAAGCTTTGTTTCTGATTCGTTCCTCGGATAATAAGAAATATGAACTTGTCATTGTAGACCAGACCATGCCTCACATTGATGGATGGCAGTTTGCCAGTGAGGTTCATTCGGACAGCGGGATAGTTCCCCCCCGTATGATACTCATGTCCATGAAGGGGGGGGTTGGAGCTGTCGAAGCCAAGATGAAGCTGCTGGGCTGGTTTGACTCCTACCTCACCAAGCCGATCAGGCAGAGCGATCTCTCGGCATCTGTTTTCCGCCTGCTCAGCAGTGATATGGATCTGGAAGAAGCCGAAGATCTCGAAGAAATTGAGTCTGTGGGAGAGGATGAAACTCTCACTTCCACCGCCGGTTTCCGCATCCTTATTGCCGAGGATCATGAGGTTAACCGTAAACTGCTTCAAACCATACTGGAGAAAAACGGTCATCAGGTTCTGGAGGCGCCTAACGGTAAAGTGGCTTATGAAGTTGTTGCCCGGGAAAAACCGGATCTGGTTTTTATGGACTGCCAGATGCCGGTGATGAACGGCTATGAATCAACAGAACGGATTAGAAAAGGCGGGTATGAAGCTCCGGTTATCGCCGTGACGGCCAGCGCACTGGCTGAAGAGCGTGAAAAATGCCTCAACTGCGGAATGAGCGACCTGGTAACCAAACCTTTCAAGCAGACTGATATCCTGATGATGATTGAACGTTATCTGGGAATCGGGAAGCGCCTGATACCGAAGGTGGAAAATAAGCCTGTCGAAACAGGCATGGCGGTTTTTGATTACGCTGCTGCGGTGGATACTTTTCTGGGGAATGAAGAATTGGTCCGCAGCCTGCTCCGTCCTCAAATGGAAAAAATGGAAGGGGAAGTGAAGATGATTCGGGATGCTGTCTCCGGGAAAGACTGGGAGACGGTCCGTACCACCGCCCATTCCATCAAAGGAAGCTGCCGGAATATGGATATGAACCGCTGCGGTGAGGCTGCTGCAGTTCTGGAAGCGGCGGGGAAAAATACCGATGAACAAGGGGCGGTTGCCGCTCTGCCCCGCCTCGAGGCTGAGTTTCCCCTGCTCAAAGCGGAAGTTGAGAAGATACTATCCTCTTAATCTGCATGAAAAACCCAGTTCGCCGGATAATTATCAGGCAATCAGAAAACTGCGTATTCCCGATAGAAGTTCGTCGTGGGTTTCAGCGCCGGGGAAAGCGGGGAATTCATCCCTGATAGACTGAGGTGGGCGGAAGAACATGCCCTGATGAGCGGCCTTCAGCATGGTTACATCGTTGTAGGAGTCACCGGCGGCAAACACACGTAAGCCCATGGAACGGAAGGCTTCTACGGCCTTGCGTTTTCCGTCATTCTGCCTGAGTCTGATTCCTGAAATCCGGCCGTTACTTTCAACAAGCAGGGTATTGCAGAACAAGGTGGGCATTTCGAGTTTTCTCATCAGCGGAGCGGCGAACTGGCTGAAGGTATCCGATAGAATTACCAGCTGAGATTCTTCCCGGAGGGTTTTCGTAAAATCATAAGCGCCGTCAAGAGGCTCCAGGGTTTCAATCACATTCTGAATGTCTTTCAGGAGTATTCCCTCCCGATCCAGAATACCAAGGCGGTAATTCATCAGTTCGTCGTAATCGCTGATATCTCTGGTTGTGAGGCGTAATTCTTCAAGACCGGTTTTTTCAGCCACAGCAATCCATATTTCAGGGACTAAAACCCCTTCGAGATCGAGACATATCAATTCCATGATGCTTAATTTATTCCTTTTTCCGGAGGGTCCGACCAGACCGCCTGACGGTCCTGCTCCCAGATGTCATCGGCATCCCATGGATAACATATCCATCGGTCTTCCAGCTCCAGACCGGAATAGTACCGTTTAACATCGGCCGGTATTTCCCTGCTTTTCGGTTTAATCTTGTTATGGAGAACGGCAACGGCAATTTCTGCAGGATCGTGACGTAACAAGCGCTCAAGACAGAAGCCGATGGTGCTTCTTGTATCATCCACTTCGTCAACGAGTAAAATCTTTCTTCCCTTTATCTGATTAACCGGATCGTCCAGCCATTGGGTAATAACCGGTGCATCCATCTTGTTGTCGTCAAGGTCGTAATAGGCCATACCGACGGTAACAATAGGCCGGTTGATAAAGGTTTTCAGCATCCTTGCAGGAATAAAACCTCCGGTACCGATGGCGATCATGAAATCGAAGGTATACCCGTCAGCATTAATCTGCCCGGAAATTTCTTTTACGGTCTGGTGAATCTGATTGTATGAAAGGAACAGTTTTTCCATGCCGAAGAATAACCCGTCCTCCCAAGGGTATCAAGATACGGCGATGGTTTTTCAGGGTATAGACCAAACGGTACCCCTTCGATATACTACGTCGACTTCTTAGTGCAACCCCCTAATTGGTAAATATTTAAATCGAAAAACCCCTGCATTTGCCGGGAAATATATTGAGGTAGGAACTCATGAGTCTTGACATTGAAATGATGCGTAACATCGGAATCAGCGCGCACATCGACTCAGGTAAAACAACACTCTCCGAAAGGATTTTGTTCTTCTGCCAGAAAATCCATGCTATTCACGAGGTTCGTGGTAAAGACGGCGTCGGCGCCACCATGGATTCTATGGAACTTGAAAAGGAACGGGGAATCACCATCGCGTCGGCTGCAACCAACGTGGTGTGGAAGGGTTACCCTATCAACATCATCGACACTCCGGGTCATGTTGACTTCACTATTGAAGTTGAACGTGCCCTGCGGGTTCTTGACGGTGCGGTTCTCGTTCTCTGTTCGGTGGCTGGTGTTCAGAGCCAGTCAATCACCGTAGACCGTCAGCTTAAACGTTACGGTGTACCCCGGGTGGCTTTTGTCAATAAGACCGACCGTACCGGTGCCAACCCATACAAGGTTCGGGATCAGCTTGAGGAAAAACTCGGCCTGAACTCTGTGATGATGCAGGTACCCATCGGATTGGAAGACAAGCATGTCGGTGTAATCGACCTTGTCGCCATGAAAGCCCTGTACTTTGATGGTGATGAAAACTATGCCGTCCGTGAAACAGAAATCCCCTCTGAGCTTGCAGATGAAGCGGCTGAAAAGCGTGAAATCATGCTGGAAGCCGTATCCATGTTTGATGATGAGCTGATGGAGAAAGTGATGGAAGGTGAGGATGTTCCTGAAGAACTACTCAACAAAGCCATCAGAACAGGGACACTTGCCAACGAGCTGGTTCCCGTTTACATCGGCAGTGCCTACAAGAACAAGGGTGTTCAGCCCCTGCTTGATGCGGTAATACGCTACCTGCCTTCTCCTCCGGATATTGAAAACAAGGCTCTGGACCTGGATAACGATGAAGAAGAAGTGATTCTTCCTTCAGACCCTTCCAAACCCCCTGTTGCTCTGGCATTCAAGCTGGAAGACGGTCAGTACGGTCAGCTGACCTACATCCGTATTTACCAGGGAACGATAAAAAAAGGTGCCGATCTCTTTAACGTCCGTAACAAACGGAAGTTCAAGGTAGGACGTCTGGTAAGAATGCATTCCAATTCCATGGAAGATATTTCTGAGGCCGGAGTTGGTGATATTGTCGCTCTTTTCGGGGTTGATTGTGCATCGGGAGATACCTTCTGCGGTGGCGATCTTAACTATTCCATGACTTCTATGTTCGTCCCGAATCCGGTTATTTCACTTTCGGTTCAGCCGAAGGACAAAGCTGCTTCGGATAAAATGGCCAAGGCCCTCAACCGCTTTACCAAAGAAGATCCCACCTTCCGCACTTATGTGAATCCGGAAACCAACGATACGATTATTCAGGGTATGGGCGAATTGCACCTTGAGGTGTACATCGAGCGCATGCGCCGGGAGTATCAGGCTGAAGTGGATACCGGTGCCCCTCAGGTTGCCTACCGTGAGGCTATCAGCAAGAAAGTTGAGTGGGAATACACCCATAAGAAACAGACCGGCGGTAGTGGTCAATATGCTAAAATCAAAGGCATCATGGAGCCTCTCAAGGGCGAGAACTACGAGTTCGTGACTAAAATCAAGGGTGGAAACATCCCTACGGAGTACATTCCTTCCTGTGACAAGGGTTTTCAGACCGCCATGAAGAAGGGGGCCCTTCTCGGTTTCCCCGTTGTGAATATTAAAATGACCGTCGTAGACGGCGCCTCCCATGCCGTTGACTCCTCGGATATGGCGTTCCAGACTGCAGGACTCATGGGTTTCCGTGAGGCCTACAGGAAAGCCGGTCCCATCATACTTGAACCAATTATGAAAGTTGTTGTTGAAGGTCCTACAGAATTTCAGGGAAATATCTTCGGCAGTATCAATCAGAGACGGGGTATGATTCTTGCGTCCCAGGAAGAGGGTGTAAACTCTACAGTGGAAGCCGAAGTTCCCTTGAGCGAAATGTTCGGATACTCAACCTCCCTGCGTTCTTCAACCCAGGGAAAGGCGGAGTTCACCATGGAATTTACCAAGTTTGCAAAGGTTCCTCAGTCTATCGGCGAAGAGCTGATTAAAAAGGCAGAGGAAGCGAAAAAGGCCGGAAAGTAGGGGGTGCCGAATGGTAAAAAAAGAACTGATAAATAAAAGTCCGTTACGGAAACTGGATAATTCCATTCATGGCGGTGTGGGAATCGGAAATATCGGTGTGATTGCCGCCCGCCGGGGAATCGGCAAAACGGCCTGTCTGGTGCATATTGCCACAGATAAACTGATGGCCGGGAAACCTGTTATTCATGTTTCCTATGCCAAAAGGGTGGATCATATTATCAGCTGGTATGAAGATATTTTCAAAGAAATCAGCCTGAAGCGCGATCTGGAAGGTGCCATGGATATCCATGACGAAATTGTCCAGAATCGTGTCATCATGAATTTCAGCCAGCAGGGTACCTCTGTTAATCAGGTGATTGCCGGGGTGAGCGCCATGATGGATAACGCTCAGATGGATACAAGCGTTATCGTTGTTGATGGTTTTGATTTCACCAAGGCATCTGTTGAAGATGTTGCGGCTTTTAAATCCTTCGCCGGTAAGAAAGAGGTGGAACTCTGGTTTACCGACGATTATCACCGGGACGACAGTGATGGCCCGACGCTCAACGAAAAGGGTATCCCGACGAATCTGGTTTCCTTTATGGAACAGATCGATGTTATCTTTACCCTGAAGGCCGAGAAGGACTACCTTCACCTGTACCTGGTGAAAGACCATGGAATCATCAATACTGAGGATCTTCCTCTGAAACTGGATCCCAAATCTCTGCTTATCGCAGAAGTGTAAAATTTCCATCGCTTTGATACCGAGATAAAAGCCGTCCTGCTCAGGGCGGCTTTTATTATAATCTTCGAACCCTTGCTTAAGAGTGCAACGCTGGTCAAAATAACGGAAGAGGATTATGACACAGAAAATTTCTTATCATATCAGATTCACTTTTCCGGCGGGAGAAGAACAGCGGGAGCGCATGCTGCCCTCTATAGACCTGTTTCTCCGGGCCTTTGAGGAGGCCGACCGTCTGATAGCCGGCTCTTTAGGGCTTGAATTGGATTATCATCGGGCATTAAAGGAAATGAGTGAGTCATATTTTTACTATCACATCACCTTGAAGCTCAGCTGGCCCAACCAGATTCTTCTGGGTGCCTGGCCGGAGCCTGCCTCCCTGCGCAACTGGATGAACATGGCAAGAAATGATTTGTTTGGTTCAGCGGGGACAGATGGGGTTGTAATTGATGAAATTGCGGAAAGGTGGGATAAATGGGCCAGAATTGAAGGTTTAGCCGATGCCCTGCTTTATACGGCACCGCCTTCAGAGAAACTGGAGCCTCTTCTGGATGACCTGGGAACGGCTCTTTCAACTCTTGGTGGCGGTGATGCCGTTACTCTGGACTAAATTGCCTGTCTGATTCCAGAAAAACTGTCCCGAATCTGTTCGTTGCGGACACAGATGTTTTGGAAGGTTTTCAGTTCGCTTTCTTCTCTGACAACATGGCGGAGTACGGCAATTTCTTTTTCAACAGCGATTATTTCCTGACGTATGCGTTCATATCGAGTCATTTCTCATTCTCCCTTCTTTTCTATAATCGGCGGATAAATCAGCCGGGTTTACTGAAGAAAATTATAGAATTTCTTCCGCTCGACTCTGGAAGACCTGCAGAGGGAGGATTAGTATTAAGTACAGGAGGAATCGATGTCCGATCTGGAAGAAGACAACACCATCTCATTGGACGATCTGGAGAGTCTGGAGAATGAACAGGAAAAACCCGGTGATAATCAAGTTGATGAGGATGACTGGGGTGACTCTTTTGATGATCTGGACAGTGAGTCCTGGGAGAAAAAGTACGGCCACGAAGATGCGGATGAAGAGATTGAGCGTGATCCCTGGGAACTGGGGTGACAAAACGGTATATTCTCCGGCTATTATAGGAGTTGGATGACTTCTTTATCGAGCCACAGGGATCTTGTCGACCGTCTGCGTTACACCTTTATCACAGCTGATTACGGGGAAATCGATATCCTTATCGCCGGACTGCGGAAAAAGGTTAATTTTGAGGATCTCTGTGAGGAATTCTTCCATGGCTGCAGTATTGACGCAGGCGGATATCTTGTTCCATCAGGATTCTTTTATGAACCATCCGGATCGGCATCCCTGCTTTACGCCATGTATGAGCTTCTGGGGCGCTCTCCGGAAACCTTTCTGTTAAAGCACAGGGTAACCCGTGTGAAGCTTCTTAAAAAGAATTTGAGCGGAAATTTCCGTATACCTCGAGGTATTTTCCTTCTTCCCAGAATGGAGGCTCTCTTTATTCGGGGTATCGGTATCAGCCGGCTTCCCGAGAATATTGATAAAGCCCCGGCTCTGCGAATCCTCGATCTGGGATTCAACCGATTTACCCGGTTCCCGGGAAAGATTCTGAAATTATCAAAACTTTCTGTACTGAACATGTCGTACAACCGCCTGACAGCTTTACCCGATGGAATCGTGAGACTCAAGAGATTAAGAATTCTGAACATCAAGGGTAATTTACTGTCAGAAATTCCCGCAGACTGGCATCGTCTACAGAGTCTGCATACTCTGGATTTATCCATGAATCGTCTGAAAACCGTACCTGATTCACTGAGAACTCTGGTAACCCTGAAGGAATTGCGTCTGGCATATAATGAGCTGCCGGCTGCCCTGGAAGCCCAATGGGAAAAGAAGGCCCGGGAAGAAGGAGCTCAGGGCTCATTGAGTTTCGGGAGCTAGGAGAAAGAACATGTATCTTCCAGATATTTCCGGGAATCTTTATGTAACCGACCCGGTGCGCTATCGGCATTATTCGTCCAGACGGATTTTTAAAGGACCGTTCTGGTTTTACCTTCGGTATTCCATCCTTGTTATCTGGTCGGGCATCAAGTTCTCCTACACCAGGGATCCTCAGAAAGCGGTTACTCTGCAGGCCCTGCGGGTAATGCGCATTGTAGAGAAGCAGGGGGCCCATCTGAGCTTTAAAGGTCTGGACCTTTATCCGGCTGAAAAGGGGCCCTATGTCTTTGCCTGTAACCATATGGGCACTCTGGAGGTAAATGCCCTTCCCGGGTTGATTGCTTCCCGCACTCCGATGACTTTTGTCGTGAAAGACAGTCTGTTGAGAGTGCCGTTTTTCGATCAGGTTCTCAAACGCCTGAAAGCTATTCCCGTCTTGCGTCAGAACCCGGGAGAAGATTTGAAACAGGTTTTCTGTGAAGGGGAACGTCTGCTCTCTGAGGGTGTTTCAATTATACTCTTTCCAGAAAGTACCAGGCAGGATGTTTTTTCCCCCCGGCGTTTTAACAGTCTGGCTGTTAAACTGGCCATCAGGGCCGAGGTTCAAGTGATTCCTGTGGCTCTGCGTACCGACTTCTGGGGTGCAGGAAAACGGATTAAAGAGTTCGGTCCCCTGTTCCCGGACAGACCCGTTCATATCAGCTTCGGTAATCCTCTTACCCCTCAGGGCCGGGGAAAGGCCGAACATCAGCAGATTCTTGATTTTATCGCCGATAATCTTGAGGAGTGGGGTGCGGCAGTGGAAAAACCTGAGGATTGAATATAACGGGGTTTGCTTGTGGATAAGCTGGGGATACCCCGGGATAAAGTGGGGATAAGTCTGAAATTATTATCCACTTGAGGCTCAAGTCCCGGTGATTCTTTACCTGAAACTTGATTAACCATACTGATTATTGCCAGTTTAACCCCATTTTAACCCGTTTTTATTCCCCGGTAGACGGAAAACTATAGGAAAACTCCAATATATAATTCCCCGGATTTTCCATAGCAGTTGTGGAAAAGCTGGGGAAAAAAATGCAGCTACCCTTGAATTCTGCTGTAAACCCTTTCAGCAGGCTCTACAGTATCAACAATCAGGCTCTCCCCGGGAATAGCTGTGGAAATGGGTCCCTCAGCGGCTCTCATCATTTCCGCAGCTTCCCAGGAAACATGAGATATAGACGTTTCATTCAGAAGAAAATTGGCAAATAGTTCGTCTATCACGCGTCTGGGCTGTTCTTTCTCATAGCCGAGAACGATTCGTCCCGGATGAAGAAAGCCCTGCAGCCCCCGGGGAGCGTTGAAAAATACCGGGAAAGTAACAACGTTTACCGCAGCGGTAAACATCGCATCGTTCAACCAGTCCTGAAGCATTCGGCAACTGCCTACAGGAGTTCTCGCGGTAACCAGAACAGTGGAGTATGAAGCAATGGCTCCGGAAAGGCATTCAGCCGCCTTTAAGACAGCTCTCCGTTCTCCAGGAGTCCCGGCAATGATAACCACATCGGCTTCTCCCAGACAGTCTTCCGGCTCAGAGGTAAACTTCAACTGTCCTTCCCTTAGCTCTATTTTCAGCTGCCGGGAAAGAGTCTCATCTTCCTTAATCTGTATTCCCCGCTGCAGTTGTCTGATTCTATGATGATCTGTATCAACAGTTGTAACTGTATGACCCAGTGTTGCCAGACCGACGGATATGGTTAACCCCTGGTAATCGGTCCCCAGCACAGTGATGCGCATGGCCATAAAACACCCCCCTCCGGCGTTTCTATATTTTCATGAGTGAACGGTGAATCATTAACCTCCTCATATGATTACTTAACAGTAGTATACCTCGAAAGTTACGGTCTGACAGAAAAATCATGGCAAAGCAGGATTTATGAGAGCAGGCGCAGGCTGTCCATTACGTATTCCATGGTGGCCTGACGCAGTTCCAGACGGTGGATGTGTCCTCCGGGGAGAGTTGTGATATTCCGGTTCTGTTTATCGGCATCATCA
>QNBK01000014.1 GCA_003644105.1 Spirochaetota bacterium
CGGATTAATATTCCAGGGACTGTACAGCCGGGAAACTGGACCTGGCGGATGAAAATCAGCCTGGAAGAATTACCAGAGCTTCATAATCTGAATAATGCACTGAAAGAACTTTGTTCCCTGAGAAGGAATCAGTAAACTATCTGATGCTTAATATTTTTAAACAAGTATAATGGAGATGACTGTTTTCTGGAGGTTTACATGATTGATTCAACCGCCATACCTGTCTTTCCCCTCAACAGAACCGCCAGGGAGAAGATGAACCTCTCAGAAGACTATTATGATGAGCAGGGTTACCTGAAGGTATCCACCCGCAAGGAGGCCAGAGAACTCTCGTTTCTTTACGCCGAAGCGTTCGGGGAGGAACTCCCCCGGGCCTCAGACATCTACGGAGCCGCCTGTATCGTTACGGCCTGGCGCCTGCTGATAGACTACTATGCTTCGGGTTCAGATCCTTATGAAAAGGGAGCCATTGAAGCCTCAGGGCTTGCCGGCGACGGCGATCCGGCAGAGGGTCCTTTACTGGATATTAGCACCCAATTCCCGGATGAGCATCTCTGGCGGGGCCGTAAAACTCCAGGGGAGATACTGAACGCGGAAGATGGACCGGAAAACCTGATACGCCGCTGGACCCTGGCAATGCTGGCAGGTGAAGATCCGGCCTTCAAACCTTTGTGGAGGCTTTTTTCCGCCGAAGACAACTCTCCTGCCGGGGAACTCTGGGAGAAGATTTCAGCGGCTGATGGAAACAGGACTCCCCGGGAGCCTGAAGATGCGCCGCCCCTGACTACTTTGCGAAAGCCCGTAGAGGCTGCCCCGAATTCAGTGAAGGCCCAGCTGCTCTATATTCTGAAGCACTGGGGTTCAGTGCTGGGAGACTGGGCCGCCGGACTCATCGGGGCCCTGGACATGATTGAAGAGGAACAGCGGCCCCATTTCGGCGGCCCGGGACCAGTACAGCGGCCGGATTTCTCAGATCTGGATGAAACCGCCCGGTTCAGCCGGGATGATGACTGGATGCCCCGGGTTGTTCTTGTTGCGAAAAACGTTCTGGTCTGGCTGGATCAGCTCTCAAAGGCTTACGGAAGGGAAATTCGTACCCTGGACGCGATTCCCGATGAGGAATTGGCGGTACTTTCCTCCCGGGGTTTCAACGCCCTGTGGCTTATCGGGTTATGGGAACGCAGTAATGCCAGCCGGGAAATCAAGCAGCGCATGGGAAACCCCGAAGCCGCGGCTTCGGCCTATTCCCTGTTCAGCTACGATATTGCCGGTGAACTCGGCGGCTGGGGGGCTCTTGAAAATCTTCGGAGCCGGGCAGAGGCTCAAGGAATCCGGCTCTCCAGCGATATGGTTCCCAATCACGTCGGCCTTGACTCGGACTGGGTAAGAAATCATCCGGGATGGCTGCTCTCCACCGGAGAATGTCCCTATCCGGGCTACAATTTTAATTCTGATAACCTCTCCAACGACGGGAATGTGGATATTCGACTGGAAGACCACTACTGGAACCGCAGTGATGCGGCGGTTGTCTTTAAAAGAACCGACAACAGCAACGGAGACGTCCGGTTTGTGTACCACGGAAATGACGGTACCACCATGCCCTGGAACGACACGGCACAGATTGATTTTCTGAACCCCGAAGCCCGTGAAGCCGTGATACAGGATATTCTCCATGTGGCCCGGAATTTCCCGATTATCCGATTCGATGCCGCTATGGTTCTGGCCCGTAAACACATACGTCGGCTCTGGTATCCCGCTCCCGGATCCGGGGGGGCCATCCCCTCCCGGTCGGAATTCGCCCTTTCCGACGAAGAGTTTCTAAAAGCCTGTCCTGATGAATTCTGGAGAGAGGTTGTTGACCGGGTTGCCGCAGAGGTACCGGGCACCCTGCTCCTGGCCGAAGCCTTCTGGATGATGGAAGGTTATTTCGTCAGAGCTCTGGGAATGCACCGGGTATACAATTCGGCCTTTATGAACATGCTCCGGGATGAGAAAAACCGGGAGTACCGGGACATGATTAAAGAAACTCTGGCCTTCGACCCGGGAATACTCCAGCGTTTTGTTAATTTTATGAACAACCCCGATGAGGAAACGGCCGTCGATCAGTTCGGAAAAGACGACCGCTACTTCGCCGCCTGCACTCTTCTGGCCACCCTTCCCGGACTCCCCATGTTCGGTCATGGACAAATTGAAGGTTATTCAGAAAAATACGGAATGGAATACGTCCGGGCCTATAAGGAAGAGCATACCGACTCGGATCTTATAGCACGGCATGAGCGGGAAATTTTCCCTCTGCTGAAAAACCGGAGCATGTTTGCCGGAGCCCCTTCCTTCAGACTCTACGACCTCCACAGCAGCAGCGGGATAAATGAAAATGTTTTTGCCTACTCCAATTCCCGGGGAGAGGAACAATCCCTTGTAATCGTCAACAATTCCTACCGGAGAGCTTCCGGAACTATTCACCGCTCCGTTCCGGTAAATATCGGGGATATGAAAATTCTCAATGAAAACCTCGATTCAGCTCTGGGTCTGGAAACTACTCCCCGAGAGAACTGGCTGCTTATGAAGGATGTGGTTTCCGCTCTTTGGTATCTACGCCCGGTAAACGAATTAAAGAATCAGGGATTTACCGTTGTTATTGACGGTTTCGGGCGGCAGGTATTTATGGAATTCCGCCGGGAAACAGAAACAACCGACGGTTTGTGGGGTAGGCTTGCAGCCGAACTGGCAGGATCCGGTGTTGCAGACCCCGATGCGGCAGCGGCGGAAATCCGTCTCCGGCCGATTCACTCTTTACTGAACTCACTGGTTTCACCCGAACTCGTTGCCGGACTTGCCGAATCAATACGCCGGGGAAAGAAATCCGAATGGCCGGAAAAATCAGAACCGGAGATTTCGGAATTTCTGCTGCAGCTTAAAAATCAGCAACAGAGACTTTTCCCGGGGCAGAGTCCTGGACCCGGCAGCACTGTTTCTGACATCAAAAGATGTCTGACTGGTTCTTTCCGTCAGTTCCGCCTGTTCGGCGGCGGTATACGCCGGAGATTCAACCGGCTTTACACTCTTTCAGAATGGGATGAAGCGTTATTTCTCGCTCTGTGGAGCATTCTTTCATCCCTATCTGAAATATGCGGTGAGGATTTTGAAATCTGGTCTGCCTGGGGTTTGGAAAACTGGATTGAAAAAACCGGTATTGTCGCCGGGAAATCTTCGGTTATACAGCCTCTTAAAACGGCACTTTCATCTGATTTTAAAAGGAACATGGACTCAGGAGATTACCTTTCCCGGCTATTTTCCAACCCTGCAGTAAGAGAAACCTGCGGGGTGAACGAGTGGGACGGCATTCTCTGGTACAGGCAGGAGGGGTGGATTACAGTTTTCCGGACCGCTTCTCTAACCTCCGCCGCCAATGCAAAATCCGGCCTGAAGGGATGGCAGCGGTACCGAAAGCTCAGAAAAATCATAAAAAAATGGTACCTCGCCGATAAAAACGCCGGATACAGGGTTGAACATCTTCTTGCTGCCTCTCGTTGACGGTACTCCTGAGTAAAAAGTAGACTGACTGCATGAACGAGGTTGTGCTGGTCTCCGGCAGTGAAACACTGACCGGCAGAAAGCTTATAGAAAAACTGCTGGCGAGGGGATCACAGGTGGTGGTACCCGTTGCCGGCAAAGAAACCGAAATGAAAGATACCGGAACTGCAAACCTCACAGTTCTCAGTTGGAACCGGTCTTCCTGGTTTTCCACAAAGGCCGTTGTCCGGGAAGTTCTCAGAAGATTCGGAAAAATTGATGCCGCCTGGGTACTGCACCAGCCGACAAGCTCTATTGATATTTTTGCTGACTCGGGAAGCAGCAGTATTGAAACAGTACTGGAGCATTCGGTAAAGGGAAATATCGCCATAATCCGGGAACTGGTTTCTCCTGTGGAAACGGCCGGTGGTTTCCTGGGTTTAGTCGTTCCCCACCGTCCCGGGGGCAGCGTCGGCCCTCTGGAAGCTTTGGCTTCGGGTGCATTTACCGGATTTGCATCCTCTCTACTTCAGGAAACCGGCTCCTCCCTATGGGCCTGCGGCTTTTTCTGCAAATCACCGGACGCCGAGGGATTCACCAATGAACTGATTCGTCTTTACGGCGAAAAGCCCGGTAAATTACGAAACCACTGGTTTAAATATGCTGAAGGCCGAAAGCCTTTCGGCGGATCTTCTATTGTTAAAACTCTCTGTTGAAGGAATATTTCATGAAAACTCCATACCGATATCTTCTGGGAATTATTGTCGGCCTTGCCGCCGGCTTCCTTCTCAATACAAACGATGCCGTCTCTGCCGTTCTGAATACCGGAGTGGATCTTGCCGTCCGATTGAGTAGATACCTGCTGTTGCCGTTGATTTTCTTTTCCCTGCCGGTAGCCGTTACAAAACTCAGACGTACAGGAACCCTGGGGACCTTGTTACACCGGTCATCCCTTTCTGCCCTGATTGCCTCCGCCGCCCTGACAGTTCTCGGTACTGCCGCCGCGTGGCTGGTTGGGTCAGGCAGAATTGCAGTCGTTCCCGGTTCTCTCCCCGAGTCACCTGTAATTAAACTCGGAACAATCGTACACAACTCTTTTCCTTTGAACAGTTTTAACGTTCTTACGGGTGAATCCTCTTTTTTGCTTCCCCTGCTGATACCGGCATTTCTGTTGGGCTGGCACATGTATCCCGATCGGGAAATTGCCGAACCTGCTTTTAATTTTTTTGACTCAATGTCCCGTATTTTCTACCGGGCCAACCGCTATGTTCTGCTGCTGATGCCCGGATTACTGGCCGTCTTAACAGCCTCTGCGGTAATTGAATCCCGAAAAATAGTGGAGTTTCAAAGATTCCTGCCTTTTCTCGGCATTGTTCTACTCTTAACGGTTGCCCTGATAACCGGAATTTACCCGCTGATACTCTGGTTAACCGACCGTAAGCATTCCCCGTGGAAGGCCCTGGCAGGAATGTCCGGAGCTCTTCTCTCTGCACTGGTATCAGGGTCGCCGCTGTTCAATTACGGAAACCTCACCCGGCATCTCAAAGAAAATCTCAACATCCCCAGACACAGTGCGGCTCTTATTGCTCCGATTTACCTGATGTTTGCCCGGGGGGGAACGGCCATGGTTTTATCCTTCTCCATGATGACGGTAATCCGCTCTTATTCCAGTCTGGAAATCACCCTTTTTCAGGCTGCCTGGACCGCTCTCTTCTCATTTCTGATTTCGTTTGCCCTGCCCGCCAGTCCGGATAGGGGTTTAACCGCCGCACTTGTTATTCTCGGGGGACTCTACGGCCGGGGATTGGAAGAAGGCTGGCTTATTCTGGCACCGGTACTGCCTCTGCTCATCATGATTACCACTCTGCTGGACACGGCTACAGCTGCAATGCTTCTGCTGCTGGCAAGCAGAAAGAGCGGCCTTGAGGAAGAGGACGCTGTAGCCGGGGTAAAATTCTAACGATTATTACCGTTGAATGCATCAAAGCGCAGGGAAGCTGTCAGGGCAACCTGGATATTATGGGCTCCGGGTGCGGCAGTCCATAAATTGGAAATTGGATAATAGAACCGTAACCCCGGGAGAAAATCCAAGGTTTCAGAAACGGGAATGGCCGCCCAGGATGCAATTCCGAAATAGAGAAACTGAGCTCCGCCGTAATAGGCCTTCCAGAAATCTCCCGGGACCGCAGTCCCTTCCTGGGCTGTCCAGAGGGGAAATCGGAGGTAAAGAGAAGGACCACCCTGCACTCCGATGTCAATTTTCCCGGCTTTGAAAACATATCCGAAGGGGGCATCCGCCATCAGTCCCAGAACCTTCATATGACCGATTTCTGCCTCTTCACTGTGCCGGGCGATTCCGTTGTAAACATCTTCGGTGTTCCAGGAGAACCATCCCCCCGGGCGGAAGTAAAGCCCTCCGGGCTCTCCGTCCCAGTCGGCAAAAAAAGCAGCTCCGAGGTTGAATTGGAGAATTGAGGGATATTTGCTGTCCGAGTCTGCATTATCAAGCTGGGCGTTGTACTGCCAGGTGAAGGCTATCTCTGCATCCACGGTCTGCCAGTCGAGACCGGAAACGGGGCCGGAGACGGCCAGGAGAATCAGTAAGAGAGGTAATAATCGCTTCACAATACAATCATATCACGAAAGGGGCGGTTATTCCGCCCCCCCCTGCCGGCGCTCAAGTATCCAGTCCCTGACGACAACAACCACATCGTCCAGGGGCATTTCGCTCTTCTCTCCGCTTTCCCGAAACTTCACTTCCGCATTCCCTGCGGCTACAGAGCGGCCTCCGAGAACAACCTGAACCGGATAGCCGATAAGATCGGCATCCTTGAATTTGAATCCGGCCCTCTCATTCCGATCGTCTATCATCGTATCGATACCGGCCATCCTGAAGCTTTCATAGATGGTTTCCGCCGCTTCCACCACCGCTTCATCGTTCAGTTGAAGGGGAAGAACCACAACCTCCCAGGGAGCAATGGGAACCGGCCAGATTATACCGTTCTCATCGTGATTCTGTTCTATGGCAGCGGCCATGGTACGGCCTACACCGATACCGTAGCATCCCATTTCGGCGGGTTGGGATTCACCCTCCTCGTCCAGGAAGCTGCAGTCCATCATTTTGGAGTATTTGTTCCCCAGATAGAACACCTGGCCCACTTCAATGCCACGATGCTCTTCCAGTTTTCCACCGCTGCATTTCGGGCATGAATCCCCTGCTGCGGCAAAGGCGATATCAATAACCTTATCCGGGTTGAAGTCCCGGCGGAGATTCACGTTTCTGATATGTTTATCTTTCTCATTGGCGCCGCTTATCCAGTTAATTCCACGGGTAACAGAAAGGTCAGCAACAACAAAAACCTCAGACGAAACACCCACAGGCCCCACGTATCCGGGTGAAGTCCCCATGGTTTTCTCCACCAGAGTATTGGACGCCATCCGGAGAACCCCTGAACCCAGAGCGGCCTGCAGTTTGGATTCGTTCACATCCCGGTCTCCGGCAATCAGAACCAGAACCGGCTTGGAATCCGATTCATAAACAAGGCTCTTGAGAAATCCCGAAGCCTCGGCCCCAAGAAAGGAAGAAACCTCTTCGATGGTTTTCTGTCCCGGAGTATCAACAGTTTCCAACGCTTTGAATGCCGTCTCATCCGGAGTTCCCCCGGTAGAAGTGGTAACGGCTTTTTCAATATTTGCCGCGTAATTGCAGGAATCACAGCTGAGTATCAGGTCTTCTCCCGAGGATGCCAGAACCTGGAATTCCTGACTCATATCCCCGCCGATTTCCCCGGTGGCGGCATCCACCGCCCGGAACCGGACACCGCAGCGGCTGAAAATGGCGGTGTAGGCCTCGTGCATCTTCCAGTAGGATTTTTTGGCGGACTCAACATCAACATCAAAGCTGTAGGCATCTTTCATAATGAATTCCCGGCCGCGCATCAGTCCGAAACGGGGACGGAACTCATCCCGGAACTTGCCCTGTATCTGATACAGGTTCCAGGGAAGCTGTTTCCAGGACTTCAAATTCCGCCGCACCATGTCGGTAATCACCTCTTCATGGGTGGGGCCCATGCAGTAGTCGTTTCCCTTGCGGTCCTTGAAGCGGAGCAGAAGGTCGCCGTAGAGATCCCAGCGGCCGGATTCCTGCCAGAGAGATGCAGGCTGAACCGCCGGCATCAGAACTTCTTCACAGCCCCGGGAATCCAGTTCCTCCCGGATAATCTTTTCAATTTTCCTGATACTGCGCAGGGCAAGAGGGAGGTAGTTGTATATCCCGCTGGAGAGCTGCTGTATCATTCCCGAGCGGAACATCAGCTGATGACTGGGAATCCGGGCATCCTTGGGAATTTCTTTCAGGGTTTTATAGAACGACTGGCTCAGGCGCATGGGCACTCTCCTCTTTAACCTGTTTATGCCGATACCCGCATTTGCGGGTATCGGTGCTTGGGGAATTGGTTGAATTATATGTATACGTCGTAATCTTTGATAGCAGGAGTTTATGATAGAAAATGATGAAAAACGTTTTCAGTTGAGAATCTGGGATTCCACCATGTATCTAACCGACTGCTCCGCGTCTATCTTGGCTACGGCAATGATAAGGGAGCGGCCTGTCGGCCCAAGCCATACACGGTCTATTCTGTAGGAATCCACACCATCCCGGAAATAATCCGGTCTTCCAATGTTGTAGGAGGCCTCCCGCCCGTTGGAATCTTTAACCGCTAATTCAATGCCGAAAGCAGAGGAAACAACCTTTCCTTCGGTATTACTTTCCTGGTTCAGAATAAGGGTGTACTCCCGGCCCTTTTCAATATCACCAAAATCCCGGAACAGCAGGGCCGGTGTACTTTCGCCCTTCTCTCCAGTCTTCACTTCACTTTCATCACCATCAGTTCTGGTATAAAGGAGGCGCCCCTGTTCCAGGTGACTTATCCCGTAACGACTTTTCAGGGCGGCAGATTCCCAGAGAAGCTCGTAAAGGGCGCCACGGGAGTTCTGGTTCGGAATCATGGGAACATCCCATCCGCTTTTCTTCCATCCCCGGGGGACAAAGGAATTCCCGGCCACATCCACAATGGCGGTTTCGGCATAGGCCTGTCCGGAATCTGTAATCAGAACGTGTTGACCGAACATGAAATACCGGCCGTCGTGGCTGAACCCCAGATTCTCCAGTACAGCCAGATCTCCGGCCATTACAAATACGGCGGTAAATATAAGCAGCAGACTCAAGATTGTTCTTTTCATGGTGACTACCTCGCTTTCCTCATCGACAGAAACATCCTTTCATTTAAATTTTTTCGTTTTTCATCCCTTGGCCTCTGCCCCGGTTCGTGGCATTCTTACACAAATGACACTCACCGTCCGGCGAACGTTGCTGACAACCCTTCTCATTCCGGCTCTCGGGGGAACTGCGGCTTCAGTAATGGCCTGGACCGCCTGGTTTCAGGGTGAGTACGTCTATGAACTTCCTTCTTTCACCGCCCGGTGGTGGTATTCCCTCAGACCTGCAGAAAATACCGACCTGGTCTGGGCCATGGCGGGAATTACTTTTTTATCCGTTTTCCCTTTGCTGAGCGAAATCGTGCTGCGGAAACGCTTCGGCAGAAGTCCCTCACCGGAGATTTTTTTCCTGCGGTTTTTTCTACTCACTCTGCCGCTTCAGGCCGGCAGATTGCTGCTGCCTCTGGTATCAACCGGCTTTCTTACCCCGTCCTGGGGACTGACAATTACAAGGATTGCCTGGTTTGCCCGTTTTCTGGGAATCTCCTCCCTGTTAAGTATCAGTATCTTTTCTTCAGACATGCCCTTCCGGCGTTCAGGCTCTGTCCTTGGGATGGGAGCGCTGGCAGCCATGGGAATTGCCGTAATGATGCCTCTGGATATCACCCAACCTCTGGGAAACCTGCTCTTTCTGACAGGAACAAAAACAGCTCTGGCTCTGGTTACTGTATCCATTGAAGTACTCACAGTAATCGCTCTGGCGGGAAGCGCGTATCTTCAGCATAACAGCAGATACTACCTGCTGACTGTCAGTCTGTTGATGGTTGTTCTGGGAACAGACCTTGTCTTCTTTATTTCCGCCCCTCTGATAATCCCGGGAGCCATTTTTCTGCTTGTGGGTGTTATCGGCTTTGCCGAAATAATCAGGAAGATTTATCAGTGGATTTGAAAAACAGATCAGAAAGCCGAACTTGCTGTCTTACATTAATAATGTCAGAACCAGGCCGGTTCCCAGTGGAATTATAAGATTATCCGCATCCCTGATAGGCAGAAGTTCCAGAATTGTCGCCGTTACAGCGGCAATAACCGCCAATCGAAAATCCTTTAAAACGGCATAGGCACTGATTAACACGGCAAAGAAACAGAAGACCGATCCAATCAGGGTTTTTTCACCGATTCTGACACTGTTCCGCCGGGCCAGCAGCTTTCCGGCGACACTGGCAATTCCATCTCCGAATGCCAAGGCATAAATTGCCACACTGGAAGCAGGATTGGGATAGTACAGCAATGCTGCCAGAGCTCCCAGACCCAGGGTTACCGGTCCCCAGACAAAACCCTGTTCAACAGGCCTGGAGGCCATCTCTGTCATCCTGGAAATTAATCCGCTGTTCCTGCCGCTGATTCGCCCCGTTTCATTGATAACGTAAAAAAGAATCCCCGTTGATAGAAATACAACTGTAAAAACAAAATTCCAATTTGCCAGGGAGGGAACCAATGCAACGGTAATATGAATAACTTTCCTGGTAAGCTCTTTACGCAGCGAATACCCGGGAAGAACAAAATCACGAGGGCTCACATTCATCAATGACACATCCAACAATACACTTTTGATACTGCTTATTTTCTAGCAATTTTCATGCCAAAACGGTAAACCACTCTTTGTGCTTTGTTATAATAGATTTGAGACAAAAAGAACAGACCAGGTGTATGGAAAATCATACAATAGAGATTCTCTTTTCACTATTCTTTTGATAGAAGTGTAATGCCGAACCAATCGCTAACAGCTGTTAATCTCTCAGGCAGGACACCCAGAGAAAGATTGCTGGTTAACTCAGCAACAATCCAGCTGTTCTCCCCCTCTGTGTACCGCATGCCCTCGCCGGGAACATCCAGCCCCGTCAGAGCATGGTGAGCCTGCTGAGAAAGAAGAAGTAACCCGTCAACACCGTAATGGTCCATCAGGATAAGCAGAACAAGAGAAAGGGAGTCACAGTCCCCTGTTTGACTGGAACAGGCCGCCGATGGAGAGAGCAGATCCGAGAACCTATCGGTAGAACCGTAGGAAAATCCCTGCAGCCAGGAAAGGAGTTTTTCTGAAACAACCCTCGGATCCGAGGTGTTAAGCGGCAGCGGACCGCTTTGAAGAGCCTCAACCAGGGGTTCCAGCCGACTGTAACTATCCCGGTAAATCAGGCGGTAATAGCGCTCCCACGCCGGGTAGAAAAGATCGGGAACCGATGCGTAAGCCGAGAGGACAAGAGCCTCTCTTTCTATAACATCCTGAGAGGCCTGATTCCCCGCCGAACTCTGTTCCCAGCTCAGATACGTATCTTCAAAAGGTACACCGACGGCCTCCTTTTCCGGCTCTCCTGTAATTTCCAGAAAGGTACTGACAGCTCCCGGAGTCAGGCGCCAGTTTTCACCGGGGATGTAGGAATCCAGAACCGACAGAAGAAAGGGCTGCCTTTCGGAAAAATCCTCTTCGGCGGCTATGGCCGAAACCCGGACGTCCGGACCGCTTCGAACAACAAAAAGAAACCAGCCGCGAAAGGATCCTCCGGAACCGGGAAAAGTCCATGTTGCCAGGGCCGCCTCACCGCCCCAGCATTGAAAGACAAAAACGTCCCCTTCGGCTCCCTGCGGACGGGCACTTTCAATAAAACTGTCCAGAGTGTCCCATGTTCCCGGTGCCCAGAGCATCAGTTCTGCAGCCGATCTTCGATCCGGTGAATACCAGGAAGGAACCGAAGGATCACTTTCGTCCAGTTCCCAGGCTTCGGGTATATCCATCCGGGCACCGCCGGTAAAGGTAACTTCGAAGGCCGTGAGTGACAGAGATGCTGTGATGAAAACGATCAACGGCAGAAGATTTTTTTTCATTTCGTTCATCTCAGGGGTTTTTTTTCTAAACAGCCTTTTTCCCGATTAAAAGTGATGCTCACCGATTTTAACGGCTCTTCAACCTTGATAAGCCGTCCATGGCTCTCAAACACAACTCCGGGCCAGACTGTTCCTGAAACCTTGATTTCCGAATCAAAATGCCGTTCGAATTTTTCCCGCAGCAGAAATATCTTGAGATTCTTCTTCTCCATAATTCTCAGTGCATCCACTTTTTTCTGTCTGATGACTATAAGTTTGCCCGACGAACCCTTTTGTTCCAGTTTTTCCATCATTTCGTCGGTTTTATCGATAAACTCCTGAATTTTTGTAATCTCTTTCTGAACCTGTTCAATCTGGTTTTCCACCAGATAGTCCTGTCCGAAGGAAATAACCGTTTCCGCTCCCCGTTCATTACCCACATCCCTGCAGATTAATCCGTCTTTGAGCTTCATCACACCGCCGATCAGCTTTCCATCCTTTCCCGAAATTTCCAGAATATCATTACACTTCACCCGGCAGTTCATCAGGGTTTTTCCTACAACAATCTTTCCCGAGGCGAGGAGGTTCGCCTCTTCGGCATATCCCAGAGTCAATTGACCCTGGGAACGGATAACGGCCTTACCTTCACCTTTAATGCCCTTCCCGATGGTAACATCACCCCCGGAGTTGATAAGGGCGGCCTGAACCACCTGAGTTACCTCCACTCCCTCTCCACCGTTCACCATAACCCTGGAAAGAACCGATCCATCTATAATAATCCGTCCGGGATAATGGATGTTACCCGAAGCCATGGAAACATCTCCCACAAAATCCAGAAGATCCTTGATATGCAGTGTTCCTTCACTCAGAACCAGATGACCGCCTTTTTCCGCTATCAGGCGAATACTGTTTTCCTCAAAATCTTCCCGTCGAATGTTTTTCCCGGTGGTCATAACACCTTTTTCGTCCATCAAGGGTTCACCGAGAACGTTCCAGCCGCTCTCTTCCCCCGATTGAATCGTACCGATAACATCCCCTGTTTTTACCGGAACCGGTGCTTTCCCGGGATCTCCGGATACTTCCAGAGAAAGCCGGGTATTGCCTTCCATCGGCAGTAAGCCTTCGGCAATAACACACTCAGTAAGAATTTCTCCGGTTAAAGAACGTTCCACAACGTCGTCAATCGCCTCATTGGAGAGTCCTTTTACAACACCGGCTTTTTCCGCTTCTTCCCGAATCCTCTCGGCACTAACCGGTGCACCGGTTCCTACCGGCAGTCTTGTGGATACCAGGGCTTTAATCTTGTCTTCTGTAATATTGATTTGAATCAGAGCATCTTTATGAGGCCGGATTCGCAGATGTGTAATACCATCCGGTGTCTTCCCGACATCCAGCATCCCCTCTTCGTGGGCAACAATAACATTTGCATTCCATCCCAGTCCTTCGTGGATACTGAGCTCTGGGTCGTTTCCGGGAAATCCGGGCAGCTCTTTTCCCTGAAGATCTTTACCGGCCTTACCAATCTTCGCCGTTCCCAGTTTGGCAAGGGGCTGTTCCTTCTGTACAAGGGCAATTCTCGTAACCGCAGAAGAGGGAAACTCCTTCAGGGAGACGATTCCTCTTACTCTTTGGGGCTCAAAATCCAGTCGCTCCCGCACCGGGGCCGCTTCATCCTCTTCCAGGAACGGGACCAGAAACTCCAGTTCTTTGTCCGGACCTCTTTCGGGAAGACGTCCCTCCTTGAGGGTTATGACAGAAGAAGCCTCTTTTCCATTCCAGAAACTCATTATGGCCGCTTTCACAGCCGGACCATCCAACCCTCTGAGTCCGCTCTGACGAATCTTTGCAGCGATATTGTTGAGAACCAGAGGAGCCCCGTTACCGGTTTTTCTCCGCAGCAGCAAGTCGGCCCTGGTGTTCATAGGATTAATTTCAATCTTAATCAGGCCATCGGTATTTTTTGAGATCGGAATCTGATGAAGGGGAACCTGATCGTTTACCGCTGAGGCCAGAAGGGAACGAATTTCCTCGTCAGATAGGATTTTTTCCGGCAAAAACCCCTGCCTGCCGGCGGCGGCTGAAATATCCGATGCGGATGGCAATGTGAGTACCGGATTACCCGGCGTATAGTCGAGGAAACATCCACCCTCTTCCGGACTGCCGGATAAAGACCAATGATGCCGGGAGCAGGGCACCAGATCCGCCCAATAATCTTCAACCCTGAGTATACCTTCTGATAAGGCAATGAGATTTTCACCGCGGATTTCAAGATTCTCACCAATCCGGAAATCCTCCCCCTCAAGTTCCGGTGGAGGAATCGGTTCCCGGCTGAGATTTAAACCGGCATGGGCATTGACTGCGGAAATAATTTTCCCCACAGAAGAACCCTTTTCCACCCAGCCGTATTTTATATCCCCTTCCACCGGGGGAGCTTCTTTGAGTAAGTCCTCCCGGGCTGCTTCAATATCAGGGGGAAGTTCTTTAATTGTAATTTCAGCAAGAAGGGGTGTGGGAATCAATGGTTCTATTCCCCGGGCTATAATTTCAGACTCACAGGGTTCTGTTGAAGCGGCAAATGTTTCAAGAACCTCTTCAAGAACACTGTCAGAAACCTCAACCCGGATATCCGAAAGGGCAAGAAGAGAACGAAGTCCTTCAACATCCCATTCAGTCCCGTCAATATCCGGTTTCCAGGAAAATGAAGCTTCGAGGTTCTTTTTTATTACGTCAATTCGCCCCTTCATACCATCAGCATCTTTCTATACTTTAAAACCCTGTGCTGCCGCTTCGACAAGTTTCTTTTTAACAAAGCGGTTTTCTTTTTTCAAAGCTGTTATCTCAAATTGCTGCATTCTAACCGTTTCCACCAGATCTCCCTGGGTAAGAGCACCGCTGTGAAGCAGTTCTTCCAGGGATGAAATTTTTAAATCAAAATCCGCCTCAGCCTCAAGTTCGGCTTCTTTAAAGCTGTCATTTGCTTCTATGTTCGTCAGCGGACCGGATAACCTTTCATCATTTTCTATCAGTTTATCTGCAATTCTGAATATTGCCTGGGAAAGAACCGATTGGGGCTTGTAGGCAACAATCGGCAGGCTGGAGCGTTGAGCCGAATCCTGCAGCTGATCCCGATAGATTACACCCAGACTGTCCATCTCAATTCCCAGATACTCTCTGGCAGAGATTCTCAACCGCTGACTTCTGTAAACATCCCGGGGATCGTCCAGTAAGTTCATTATCAGTCTGGGACGCAGATGAGCTACTTTTTCCCGGAACTTATCATAAACCTCCGGATCTATTGTTCGCACCGATTCAAGAAGCTTATTCAAATGGATTTTTTGAAGTGAAGTTCCGTCTTTCCTTAAATCCTCCATAAACGAATGAACCGGTGACTTTCGGTTGTATGAACTTGAGAGAATGCGGAACACCGCATTTTTCAGAAACAGATATGCATTCAGGGTTGATGTCAGAGTCGGGGCAGCTACCAGTATGCCGCTTCCTGAAAGAAGGAAGAAATCCACAGTATTGAAGCTTGTTCCCGCGCCGAGATCGAGAATGAGATAATCCGTTTCCAGATTACTCAAAGCTTTTACCAGCCGGCGCTTGGAAGGGACACTGACATTCGCCGCACCGGGTAATTCCGCTTCCCCCGGTATAAAACTCAAACCTTTCCAGGATGTGGGATAGAGAATCTCATTGATACTGATGCGGCTGTTGTTCAAAAAAGTACCCATACCCCTGGTTCCCAGATGTTCTCCGAGAATGAGGTGCAGATTTGAACCTCCCAGATCCAAATCTGCCAGAATTACCTTTTTCTTCATTCGGGTAAGAGCAATTGCCAAATTCGCAGATACCAGGGATTTACCGACACCGCCCTTTCCACTGGCCACCGCAATAATCTGCATAACACCCCTCCCGGATGCTGGAATAATTATCGTATATCAGCGTAATGTTTTAATATAAATAACTTTACGTGAAACAAAAATAAACTTTACACAAACAGCATAAGCTCCCCTTTCCCATGGGTCAAGCGACAGGAGTGTTGACAAGTCCCGAGGGTACATCGACAATTCGGGCAGGAAGTGCCCGAAAATGGAAAGAAAACGTGAACGTCTTATCTGGATCTCAATAACAGCTGTGCTTGTTGCAGCTTTTGCAGTCATCCTGCTTTCCCCTGTTGCTTCGGCTCAGACAAATCGATCCAGTCAGGAATATATGCGGGATCTTGAAGCGGCAATGTACGTTATTCAGAGTAGTTTTGTCGACGAAGTGGATCCTGATACGCTTTTCAAAGGTGCTATGGATGGGATGTTTTCCAATTTAAATGACCCCTATTCCCTCTACCTAGATGATGAATTCCTGGAGCAGATGACAGATACAACCAAGGGAAAGTATGGGGGAGTCGGCCTCTATATCAGTAAAGATCGCTTTGATCCGGATAATCCCTACGGCCGCCTGCCCTACGTTAAAGTGGTTTCCCCCATCGAAGATACCCCCAGCTGGCGGGCTGGAATCAATGCCGGAGATTACATCTACGCCATCGAAGATGAATCGGCAGAGGGCTTTACCACTCAGGATGTCTCCCACCGCCTCCGGGGAACCCCGGAAAGTGATGTGAATGTCACCATACTCCGGGATGGAGGTATCACCTTTGATGTTGTTCTCACCCGTGAGGAAATTGAAATCCCCACCGTGAAATCCACCGTTATCAACAATCAGATCGGTTATCTGAGAATAATTGAGTTCACACCCTTTACCGAACCCCGGGTTGAGGAAAGTCTCAGAAAGTTCACTTCACAGGGTCTGGATAAACTCATCATCGATGTCCGGAGCAACCCCGGCGGTTTACTGGATTCTGTTGTGGATATTGCGGATTTATTTTTCTCCGGCGGCGTAATTGTAAGTACGAAATACCGGCAGGAACGACAGAATCAGGTGCATCGGGCCGCACCGGGAAAAATTGTACCTTCGGATGTTGAAATTGTTATCCTCATCGACAAAGGTTCCGCTTCAGCCTCGGAAATTCTCACCGGTGCCCTGAAAGACCGGGGCCGGGCCACGGTAATCGGTGAAACATCTTTCGGAAAAGGGTCTATACAGCAGATGATTCCCCTGAACAACGCTGCAATCAAACTCACAACCGGTCGCTATTACACCCCCGACGGCTATAACATCGATAAAACGGGAATCGATCCCGATATTGCCGTTGAAGAACCCGAACTGACAGAGGAACAGGTTCAGGCTTATGCAACGCTGTTGCAGGAGAACCGGGTTGGAGCCTTTATTGACGATAACCCCCAGCCTACCGCATCCCAGGTGAACCAGTTTGTTTCAACACTTCAGACAGAAGGTCTGGATCCAGGAGAAAGTGTTATCAGACTTATGGTTAAAAGAGAATCTGAAAGACGGTTGAACAGCCCTCCGGTGGTGGATATGGAGTTTGACTCGGTACTGCTCCGGGCAGTTGATTTTCTGGATACAGGCCGATGACGATACCCGTCAGCCTGAGTACAGCATCGGGAAGTTCCATGACCGACATCAGCTCTGATGTGGCATCTGCTGTTTCCAAAAGCGGTATTAAGGAGGGAATCTGTCTTGTCAGCAGCCCCCACACAACAGCCGGAATCACCATAAATGAGAATGCCGATCCGGATGTAAAAACAGATATGATGATGGAAATTGATAAACTCATACCTTTAAGTGACGGGTATCTTCACATGGAAGGAAACTCCGCCGCACATATCAAAGCGACATTTACAGGGCCTTCGGTAACCCTGCCTGTTTCAGAAGGACAACTTGTTCTTGGAACCTGGCAGGGAATTTATTTCTGTGATTACGACGGTCCCAGGCAGCGCCGGGTTCTGGTAACGATAATCGGCTGATGAAACAGTTTGTTCTTTCCTTCAATCCGGAAAATACGGACAACGGATCTGAAAAGGAACTCATCCTGACAGATCGGGAATTTCATTATCTTATACATGTCCGGCGTTACTCATCAGGTGATTCTATTCCGGCTTTATCCCCCGACGGCAGAGTCTTTAAAATGAGCGTTCTTGATGTAGGTAAAAAATCCTGTACAGTCGGATTTACACAGGTTTTTAAAGAAAACACCGAGAAAAACTCCCCGCTTCCCCGGATTACCCTGATGCCGGCGCTTACCAGGGGACGGAAGATGGATCTTGTTATTCGTCAGGCTGTTGAAGGCGGAGCATTTGCAATCTGGCCGGTTCTGACCGAAAATTGTCAGGTGAAGTTTCGGAAAGACCCTGATACCTCTGGAAAAAATGAACGATGGCAGCGTATAACTGTTGAAGCACTGCAGCAATGCGGCGGTAAATACTCCACGGCATTAGAAACACCGGGAACAATAGCCGACATCCTGGAAACATGGGACAGACGAGGCCCTTTATTTTTCCTCCATGAACAGAAAACCGGAAACAAAGAACCGAACAGCCTGCATCAATACCTTGCAGAACCCTTCGAGGATTTAGCTATAATGGTAGGGCCTGAAGGCGGTTTTTCACCTGGAGAAACCGGCCTGCTCCGGGACTACGGCGGAAAACCCGTTTATCTCGGCCAACGGGTACTCAGAGCTGAAACCGCCGCAATCTACGGGCTGGCGGCAATCAGTACTATTATCAGGGAGAGTAACGAATGGCAGACAGCATAAAAAGAATCCATATTCTGGGAATACCTGTGGATGTCGTCAGTGATGATGCTCTTCCGGAGGTAATCGAAAGTTTCTATTCTTTAAACGATCACCGGCAGATTGTTTTTCTGGATTTTCATGAATTGATGAGATGCAGATTCATTAAAGAAAGACGGAATGCAGTTTCCAAGGCCGCCTTGATTATCCCTGTGTCTAATCTCATCGTGAGAGCTGCCCGGTTTCTTCATCGGGATGTGCCGCCGCGGCGGCGAACCTACCCGTTTATTATCCGGCTTCTGGGTATTCTCGAACAGAAAAACAAGTCTCTCTACCTGCTGGGGTCCAGCATGCGTGGGGTACGGTCTGCTGAAGCGTCTTTAAAGGCCACATTTCCCGGACTGCAGATTGTCGGTCGCTATGCATCCCATTTCCCCGGAGAACGGGAAAAGGACGTTATCACAGCGATTAAAAAGGCTTCACCCACTCTACTCCTGGCAGGTAAGGGTTTAAAAAAACAACATCTCTGGATTTCGGGAAAACGATCCCAGCTGAGCCCCGGTTTAAGTGTCTGGGAGGGAAACTGTATTGATGTGTTTTCCGGTAAGCGTCCCAAGCCCGACGACCGGCCTGCATCCAGGTTTTTTCAGGCTTTCGGACGAACACTGATCCGTCCCTGGCGCTTTTTCAGATTTTTCCGCTACGTTTATTTCTACCTTCTCCTCCTGATTGAAAGAATTCGTCTGCCTAAAAACTAGTCCAACTACCGAATCGCAAGTACACTGGGTGCATGCTCAATTTCCGACTGCTGAATATTCTGACCGACTCCCGTTCCGTCCGAACCTGGCTCGGTATAATCTCCGCTCTGGGTGCCGGCGTTTTACTGGATGTACTTCTTTTCCTCAAGCTGGCCATCATTATCGGGCCATGGATAACAATGACTGCTCTGGCCTTAAATACCGCAGCCGGAATTTTTCTGATGAATTATCTGACAAATATGAGAAACCGGCAGCTGAATGACAGCATTGATTCAGGAAACTACAATCCGGAAGTTTTATCCCGGTATTTAAGTTCTCTTGTCGCTTCTCTTTTTATCATCACTCCCGGTTTTCTGAACTCCTTATTGGGGTTAGTTCTCTTTCTGCCTCCGGTCGGAATTAAGATCGGAAACCGGATTGCCCGTATGATAGGAATTGACTGGCAGGAAGCCCACGAGTTTCTCCGGCTGAACCGGGTAGCAGGAGCTGAGAACGATAAGTACGCCGACGGCTGATTCATTTTTCGCTTAAA
The DNA here is from genome assembly GCA_003644105.1 of Spirochaetota bacterium. Taxonomy (GTDB): domain Bacteria; phylum Spirochaetota; class Spirochaetia; order DSM-2461; family DSM-2461; genus UBA2779. Next base: position 19,523 of record QNBK01000014.1, read on the forward strand.
GTTTGTATAATAACTCTATGTTCTTTTTTGCTGGATGGGTTTCAACCTCTTCATTATACTGCTCTTTCCGGGTTTTACCATGTATCGAATACTCTATATTGGACAGGACAGTACGGATTATTCCCGGCTCAGGGACAGCTTACCCATATACATGAAACTTGAGCCCCAACATGAACGGATAAATCTACAGACAACATTACGGTCGGTGAGGCCCCATGGAATTATTCTTCCCATCTCAAATCCAGGTCCTGATGATTTTTCTTTTCTGAAAAAAATTATCGTCATACCCCGGGTTCCGGGCGTTATTGTTACGGCAAACTACATGACAGCGGCACAGGCCGTCAGCTGTATGCGTTTCGGTGCCTATGACTGCCTTACCGGTCCGGTCAGCGGGGAAGTGATAGGGGCCAGTTTAACCCGTATGATTCGGCCGGCAGGTTCTGATAATAATGATTTGGAGAAACTCAATTCCGGGGAATTTCTTGCCGGGAAAAGTTCTGCTGTTACGGCACTGCGGAACCGGTTGCAGAAATACTCCGAAATGCCCTACCCGGTACTGATTACCGGAGAAACCGGGAGCGGCAAAGAACTGGCGGCAAAAACAATTCATCTTCTCAGTAATCGTCGGAAAGGGCCGTTTACAGCTGTTAATTGTGCCTCATACTCCGACGACCTGCTGGGATCCGAAATGTTCGGCTGTTTAAAAGGGGCATTCACCGGATCCACCGACAGACCGGGCCTCTTTGAGGCAAGCAGCGGCGGAACACTGTTTCTTGATGAAATTGGCGAGTTAAGCCTGAGAGGACAAGCCTCTTTACTCCGGGTAATTGAAGAAGGATACATCAGACGAATGGGATCTCACCGGACAAAAGCCGTCAATGTCCGGATAATTTCCGCCACAAATAAAGATCTTCGGAAACACATGGCGCTCGGTACATTTCGAAACGATCTTTTCTACCGAATCAACCTGCTTGGGGTAACAGTTCCACCGCTGAGGAAAAGAAAAGGCGACATACACCGGTTAAGCAGGGATTATCTGAACACTCTTCCCGGAGAAACACATTGGAAGATAGAAAACAGCGCCCTATCCGTTCTGATCCGGCACAGCTGGCCTGGAAATGTCCGGGAGCTGCAGTCAGTACTGCTCAAAGCTTCCATTACGGCAGAAAACGGACGCCTCCGGGCCTCAGATCTATGTATCCCGGGCTCTGAAGAAGCTCGTCAACAGCTCTACCTGCTCTGAGACTTCAGTCAAGAACCCTGTATGAAACCATTCGGGCTTCAGGAATACCGCTTTCATCATTAAAGCCGGTAACCCTGGCGGCTATCAGCAAACGGCTTCCTGCCGGGATAAGTCCATCCTCTGAAAAGTTCTTATTCAAATGTTCTTCATTAATGAAAACCCGGCAGGAATAAGATCTTACATCGGAGGTTCCGATCCATTCTCCGCCGATCAGGGTAACGATCAGACCTTCACCTTCTTCGGATTCTGCCTTTTCACTGCCGGCTACCAAACCCTCCAGTATAACAATACGTCCATCTTCCGCTGCTTTCCCGGCAACAAGCGGATCGCTGAGTGTTGAAAGCTCCAGATCAAAATTAACCACCGAGTCAAAAGATTGACTCCAGCCGAGAACTGGAATCAGAAAAAGCAGAAAGACTGATATTATTTTCATGGATTACCCCCGCTGCAATGATACATTCCACACATTATCGCATCAACTTGCCGATAATTCCTTTTAAACCGGTAAATAACCTCCGGGAAAAGACAAAACTCAGTTTGACAAAAAAACAGGGGTTCCCTACAATAGGTATCAGCTTTTAGAAATGAATGGTATCATTCCCCAGGGCAAAGC
>QNBK01000015.1 GCA_003644105.1 Spirochaetota bacterium
CCGGCTGTTGAATTCTGCGGGAGTTCAGGTGACCTCTGGCGATGGCGCAGGGCACCCGGCAGGTTTTTCAAGTGAATCAGTATGTAAGGAAGGATAGAGCGACAGAGGTCAGCAAAAAAAACCGCCTGAATAGAGCAACAGACGGCTGTATTGATTGGATGGTTGATTAAAGATCTTTAAGCCTGATGGGCTTGGGTTCGCTCTCCTCGCCATGTCGATCGGCATACTGACGCAGCAACTCTTTATCCTTACCCGAAAGCCGGCTGGGAACTACCACCTTGAGCTTGACGTACAAATCGCCCCGGCGGCCGCCTGCATTGAGTACGGGAACACCCTCACCCCTGATTTTCAGCATCTTTGAGTCCTGGGTACCCGGGGGAACTTTGAGCTTGATGCGCTTGTTGTCCAGAGTTTTCACAAAAATATCCGCTCCCAGGGCCGCCTGAGTTATGGAAATGGGCAGAACACAGTACAGATCGTACTTATGCCGCTCAAAATGCTGATGGGGACGGACGTGAATGTAGACGTAGAGGTCTCCGGCAGGAGCTCCTTTAGGCCCGTTGTTCCCCTGACCTTCAAGACGTATACGCCGGTCGGGATCCATACCCGGAGGAATGGTTACCTTGATTTTCTGATGGACTCTTACGGTACCGCTGCCCCGGCATGTACTACAGGGATTATCGATTACCGTCCCCTCGCCTCCGCAGGAGGTACAAGCGGTGGCGATGGAAAAGAAACCCGAATTCCGTCTTACCTGACCCGATCCGCCGCACTGGGAACAGGTTCTCACCCCTTCCCCCCCGGCGCCATGGCAGTCCCCGCAGGTTTTCAGACGGTCAAATTCAATTTCAACTTCTTTACCGAATACGGCCTGATCGAAGTCGATGCGGATATCATGCCGAAGGTCGGATCCCCGGGGCCGGCCTCCGGATCGCCGGCCGCCGCCTCCGCCGCCGAAAAAGGACTCGAAGATGTTTCCGAATCCCCCCATGCCTTCGCCGAAGAGATCTTCAAAACCGCTGAAAGCATTGGCATTAAAGGTGGGGCCGCCCATGTTATCCACTCCGGCAAATCCGAACTGGTCGTAAGCCTGACGTTTTTTCTCATCAGAGAGTACTTCGTAAGCCTCGGTGGCTTCCTTGAATTTAGCCTCAGCTTCTTTATTATCCTGATTCCTGTCAGGATGAAACTTCACCGCGAGTTTGCGGTAAGCCTTTTTTACTTCATCGGCTCCAGCGCCTTTCTCGACGCCGAGAACCTCGTAATAATCCCTCTTCGACACGCCGCTTTACTTATCCTCGTCGACAACTTCGTAGTCGGCGTCCTCGACATCATCACTCTGAGGGCCGCTGGAAGCTTCACCCTCAGAGGCATCTCCAGGAGCTGCTTCCGGTCCGCCATCTGCAGCTCCGGCACCTGCTTCTCCCGCCTGGGCCTTGTACATTTCTTCGGAAAGCTTCTGAGAGGCCTGGGTAAGAGCTTCTGTTTTCTGCTTAACTGCTTCAACATCACTGCCTTCCAGAGCCGTCTTCAAATCGGCGACCGCCGCTTCGACAGCAGCTTTCTCTTCGGCACTCACCTTGTCTCCGAAATCCTTGAGGGCTTTTTCGGACTGGTAAACCAGAGAGTCGGCGTTGTTCCTGGCTTCGGCCATATCCCGAGCGCTCTTATCGGCTTCGGCATTGGCTTCAGCTTCCTGAACCATGCGGTTGATTTCCTCTTCGGAAAGTCCGCTGGAGGATTCGATGCGAATTTTCTGCTCTTTACCCGTACCCATGTCTTTGGCGGACACATGAACGATACCGTTGGCATCAATGTCGAAGGTAACTTCAATCTGGGGAACGCCCCGGGGTGCCGGAGGAATACCGGTAAGTTCAAAACGGCCCAGGGTACGGTTGTGAGCGGCCATTTCCCGCTCTCCCTGAAGAACATGGATGGAGACAGCCGGCTGATTATCAGCGGCAGTGGAGAACACCTGGCTCTTCTTGGTTGGTATGGTTGTATTTTTTTCGATCAGTTTGGTAAACACGCTGCCTAGAGTTTCAATACCCAGAGACAGAGGGGTAACATCAAGAAGAAGAACATCGTTAACATCTCCTCCCAATACCCCGCCCTGAATTGCGGCACCCATGGCAACCACTTCATCGGGATTTACACCGCGATGGGGTTCTTTTTCAAAGAGCTTCTTTACAACGTCCTGGACTGCGGGAATACGTGTGGATCCGCCGACGAGTATCACTTCATCGATATCAGCAGGAGTATATCCGGCATCTTTAAGGGCTTGAAGACAGGGCTGCCTGGTACGATCCACCAGGCTGGCAGTCATCTGATCGAACTTCGCCCGGCTCAGGTTGTACTGAAGATGTTTGGGGCCTGAGGTATCGGCTGTAATAAAAGGGAGGTTGATATCTGTGGACTGGGTTCCCGAAAGCTCTTTCTTGGCTTTCTCGGCTCCTTCTTTCAGACGCTGGAGAGCCATACGGTCTTTGGAGAGATCGATTCCCTGATCCTTTTTGAACTCTTCAATGAGCCAGTCGATGATTTTCTGATCAAAGTTATCACCGCCCAGATGGGTATCACCATTGGTGGAGCGGACTTCAAAAACACCATCACCCAGATCGAGGATGGAAATATCAAAGGTACCTCCGCCAAGGTCGTACACGGCGATTTTTTCTTCTTTAGCACCTTTGCCGATTCCGTAGGCCAGGGCTGCGGCGGTGGGCTCATTGATAATCCGCTTTACCTCAAGACCGGCAATTTTACCGGCATCTTTGGTAGCCTGCCTCTGAGCGTCGTTAAAATACGCAGGAACGGTAACGATGGCTTCTGTTACAGGTTCACCGAGATAGTCTTCGGCGGTTTTTTTCATTTTCTGCAGAATGGAAGCTGAGACTTCAGGCGGGGAATAGGACTTACCCTTGATGTCCACCTGAACAATGTCTCCAGCTCCTTTAACAATCTTGTAGGGAATCATGGTGAGTTCTTCACTCACTTCGGCGTACCGGCGTCCCATAAAGCGTTTGATGGAATAAATTGTATTCTCGGGATTGGTTACCATCTGGTTCTTGGCAGTCTGCCCCACCAGCCGGTCTTCCTTATCCGTGAAAGCAACCATGGAAGGAGTTGTTCTGGCACCTTCTTCATTCGGAATAACGATGGATTCTCCACCCTCCATAACTGCTACACAGGAATTGGTTGTTCCCAGGTCGATTCCAATAATTTTACCCATTGTATGTCTCCTTGTTTCTTGTCTTATTCATCGCCATCTGCGGCGTCTACAGTTTCTTCTTTCTCTTCTGATTCATTGGCAGCCGGTTTGACTACCACAACTTTGGCCGGCCTGAGGACACGGTCATGAAGGCGGTACCCGGCCTGGTACAGCTGTTTAACGGTATCTTCTTCAACTTCACTGGATTCCTCAGACATTATGGCCTCATGAAGAAACGGATCGTAGGCCTCGCCTTCCACACCGATACGCTCAAGTCCGTAACGTTCTGTCAGCATTCCGGAAAACTGCTTCTCAATCATGATGATACCTTCATGAAAGGTATCAAAATCCCGGGAATCCGCTGAGGACTCGATAGCCCGCTCAAAATTATCGATTACTTCGGCCAGATCGCTCAGAATGTCCTGATGCCGGTATTTGTGGACGTCCTGCTGCTGTTTTACCAGCCTTTTGCGGGAATTCTGGCTCTCGGCAATGATTCTCCTGATCTGATCCTCGAGTTCGGCATTTTTTTCGGCCAGTAATGCCAGTTCATCTACGGGTTCTGAGACTTCATCGACGATCGTTTCCGCCGCTTCTGGAGTTTCTTCAACCTTATCCTCCATAAGCTCTTCGTCGGCTATGTCTTTCTTATTATCTTTGCGGCTCATTTTACCTCACCAGGTTCAAATAATTTCTCTGTGCCATAAAATACTCAAGGGTAAGAAATAGGGTCAAGAAAAACCGATCTTATTCCCGCTGAGAACTGTATTTTTGAAGAAAACAACCGTTCAGAAAAGAAAATCGATTGTAGCGGACCGGGGAACGCACTAGAATACCTGTAATGATTCGTAAGGTTTACATGAATGGACAGGTGAGCACTCTCTTGGTTTTTGAAGACCACAATGAGGATACAGGTTTTAATCCCATCCTTGAGGCGTTAAGAGAACAAGCAGAAAGAATTGAAAGTCTGGAAGAACAGAACCGGGAACTGGTAAAGCAGGAAGAACTCCTGGCCTCTCTCATGGAGATGACCGCTCAAACCGGTGAACTGATGTCCCGAAGTCTCAAAGCCCTTGAACGTTTGGAGGACAGCATTGAGATAGAAGACCTCCCTGAAGCCTCCTCCGAGGTTTAACAGCTTATTCCAACAACATTTGATAACGGGATACAAGCCGGGAGGTTCCCGGTTTTTTTGTCTGAAAATTAATTCTAAAGATAGAGAACCGGCTGATCCTCAGGTCCGTTATACACACGAACAAAGGGCAGATGATTTTCAAGTACATTTAATTCCAGTCCGTAACGCTCCTCAAACCAGTCGCTCAGTCCTTCCCATCCAATTAAACCGGATAATTCCAGGGATTCCTGCCGGGGCACCCCCCCATGACGCAGGCCGAGGTACTGAATCCATTTACACCGGTGCAGGTAACTCTCAAGAGAGGTACCCACCACCCGGCGGAAGCCTTCATCCAATCCGTTAAAAGACCCGATGTCGATAACACCCGGGTTCTCATCGATGGTTTCAACAGCCTTTTTTACACCTTCATCCCAGGTGGAAGGTACCGGAATGCCACCGCTGTACACCCGGAGGAGCATTTCAGCAAGTTTCAGAGCTCCCAGGGGATCCGGCGTATCTCCGACAGTCTGTATCACCTCATCCATTGCAGGGGGAACAGGTACATCATGAAGCACCCAGGGGCGTCCTTTAAGAGACCTTCGGCGAAGTAGATGCCATAGAGACGTATCCGGGTCTATCCACAACAGTATCTGCCAATCCCCATTACCATTCAGAAAGTGCGGGCACTCTCCATCAATTAATGCGGCCCTGGCGGTATACCAGTTCTTCTGCAGACGGATTCGAAAAGGCTGATTGATTCCAAAGACAAGCTTCATCGCCCCATGGGAAATCACCTTACCGTCATGGAAGGAGCCCATTCCCATCAGAAAATGACGAAAAAGGTAATAATCTGCCCGGTACCGTCTGGAAGCCATGGAATTCGGATTCTAACTCTTGGGCTGAAGTTCCAGGATGAGTTCCACCTCTCCCCGGCTCAGTTTCAGATTTGTCGCAATTTCATCACTGTTCCAGCCTTCTCTGGCAAGCTTGGCAACCATGTCCCGGGTACTCATGTCCGGAGAACCTCCGGATTTTTTTCCTCCGGATTCCCGTTTGGAAAGAGTACCCAGCAATCTGACTCTTTGTTGGGTTTCCTTGTTAATCCTGTCCAGTCTTGTTTCAATTTTCGCCAGCCATTCCCTGGCTTTTGTAAGATCTTCCAACTTACTATCCAGTTCTGTAATGGTGGAATCTATTGCGACGACTTTCCCCACAACGGCGTCAATTTTCTCCCGGTCTTCTTCAAGACGGGTTTGACGCTCCACTGCGGAATCCAGGTTTTCCTTTAACGGAAGAATGCGCTGGGCTACATCCTTAACAATCTCTTCTATGCGGGTCATACGTTCAAAGTTTTTATCCACACCATCTGTGGCCGCGTCCAGAACCCGGGATTTCTCGGAAAGCTTTTCGTAGCGTCCACCTAAATCCTCATGAAGATCTTCAAGCTGTTTCAGACGAAGCTGCAGATCCTGCAGCATATCGTTGGCATCGCTGACACGTTCAAGCTTAAGGTCCACAGACTCGGAGAGATTGCCGATTCTTGAAATTTTACCCTCAAGGTTCTCCACTTTCTGCTGTTCTGAGAGGAAGCTGGCCAGTTTACCACTTACATTCTCATAAAGGCTGATGGCTTTCTGATACTGATCGTTAATCTTTTTTATCTCCTCACGTCCGGAACCGATGACCTCAAGCTGCCTGTTCAGTTCGATGAGGTCTGCTTCCAGGGCATCCTTCATCTCGTCGGCCCTTTCGAAAACCCGGGTTTCGGTTATAAACTCCCTCTGGCGCCTGTCAATTTCATCAAGATTCCGCATCAGCCGGGCGTACTCCGTATCCGTATGAGCCGTCATTTCCTTTCTGTTGCTCTCAGCCTTGTCTCTGGACTCCTGAACAGATTGACGAAGCTCCTTAATCTTGCGTTCCACATCATCCCGGGCCTCCCTTGAATTTTTTCGGAACTCAAGTAGAAATCGTTCACTCTGATCTTTAAGGGTATCCAGACTGTCCCTGGTTTTCTCTGTCAATTCGGAAGAAACATGGGCTACAGACTCCTCTATAACGGCCAGCTCCCTTCTCAGAGCCCCACGCTCCTCACCGGAATCAAGAATCAACTGTTCTGTACGGCCGGTGTACTCTTCTTTGAGCTCGGACATCATTACCGCAAACTCAGAACGCATAGAATCGATACTCTCTCCGGTACCTCTTTGAACTTCCTGAATCTGTATTCCCATGCGTTCTTTCCAGTCAGCGGTTTCTTCCCGTATCGATTCAAAGTTGCCGACAAGTTCTTTATGGCGGGTTTCAATATCACTTGAAAAGTCAGACAATTTCTGGGCAATAGATTTATTGGCCTTGGAAAACTTCTCTCCAACATCTTTATCAAAGGTTACAAAGGATTTCTCAAATTCTGAAAAGGAGCTCTCCTTCTCACTGACAATTTTACGGCTTAAATCTTCCCTGAAACCGGTTAATTCATCTTCGGCGCCGAGGATGCGGCCATTCAAAGATTCCCGGAAACCATCAACCTGATCCTGGAAGGTTTCAAACTGACCGAATACCTTCGTCTGGAGATCGGTAAGTTTCTGTTTAATTTCCATTGAATAACGGCGCTCTGTTTCTTCCCTTTCCCGGGAGGCCTTCAGGCCGAGTTCGCTTAATTCAAGATCGGCATTTTTCCGCCACTCTTCCAGCGCCGATCTCATCTGCTCGTCCCGGTTTTTCAGATCGGTAAAAAACTCATCTTCAAAAACCTGAAGCTTTTCAGATACGTTGTCATAAGCCCGAGATTTCAATTCATCCAGCCCACGCTCAAGATCTGTCATTTCCTGATTTAAAGAAGTGAAAGATTCTTCAATTCCGGCTTGTTCCAACGCCCGTTTTTCAGCCATATCCGTATCAAACTCTATAAAGGAATCTTCTACACCCTTAATTACCTGTTTCTGGGAATCCCTGAGGCTCTCGGCCACCGTGTCCATGTCCCTTATAAACTCTTCGAGTCTGGAAAAACGCTCTTCTATCGTTTTTCGATATTCAGCCTGCCGTATTTCCACAGACTCCAGCATATCGGTTTCTTTACTCTCAACAAGATTCTCCAGCCGTGAACGGAGTTCCTCAACATCATTATTCAGATTGGTAGAGGTAGAACTGAGACGCCCTTCAATTTCAACAAAGCTTTTATCAGCGCGTTCAAGTTTCTCGCTGCTTTCGGATTCCCAGATTTCCATCGCTGTTCTGGCTTCTGTCAGGGAACTTTGTATTTCTTCGGCGGTTATGGAAACACCTTCCTTGAGTTCTGTCATACCCCGGGTCCAATTATCCTCCAGGCGGTCTGAACGGCTGGAAATCTTCTCATTCAGAGCCGTAAAGGCATCGTCCTCCAGCCGGGAGCCTTCTTCCGCCACTTTACGGAGTCTCTCCCGGAAATCCTCCTCCACCTGTTCAAGGTTATCCCGGAACTCGGCAAGCTTGCCGGTTACCTCATCGTCCCGTCGGGCATTCAAACTCTCCAGAGTTTCCCGAAACAGGGAGAGCTGCCGCCCGGATTCGGAAAGATCGCTCTTCACCTGATTTAAATCACTGCCGAAACTGTCCAGCACCTCCCCTCGGAAGGCTGCGAATCTCTCAGAATCTTTTTCAGCCAGGGATGAAAACTTTTCTCTGACATCACTCAGACGGGTACCCACATCGTCTACATAGGAGGACTCCAGCTTGAGACGTGACAGGTTTTCGTCCACCCGGAGAGCCAGGTCATTTAAATCCTCCAACGCCCTCTCGTTCACTTCTATTCGTTCAACCCTGCCTTCCAGCTCCTCAGCCCGGGACATAATTTCCACCCGTGCCGCTTCGGCCCTGGCCAGAATTTCCCTGTTGGTTTTTTCCTGAACTTCAAGATCGACAGAAAGGTCTTTCAAACCCAGTTCCCGTTCCCGGACGATGGCATCAAGATCTGACTTCGACTTTTCCGCATACCTGCGAACCTTTTCAAGGGAACGGCCAGTTCTGTCAAACCGGCGGTAAAGAATAAAGGTAATGATCATCAGAAGGATAACCATGATATCACCGCCGTCGAAATTAAATATCATTTAACCACCTCGGAGAGAATACTTCCGGCCATATGCCGGTAATCCGAAAACTTCGTAACATCAGAAGGAGCTTTTCGCCCCGGAGGACCGATGAGTGCACCCCGCATTCCGATGTTCTCGGCCCCTCTGACATCATAGTCCAGTCTGTTACCGATGTAGAGAATTTCTTTCGGGTCTGTTTCAAGACCCTCCGCCATCGCCATAAAGGGTTCGGGCCTTGGTTTAAGACGGCCGGAATCAGGAAAACCAAGAATGACATCAAATATCCCTTCAAGCCCGAAATATTCCAGTTTCCGGCCCACGGGGAAATCCGAGAGCACCGCCAGTTTTAATCCGGCATCTTTCAGTTTCTCCAGAGATTCCCGGACATCGGGGTAGATAATCATTCCGCGAAAGTAAGCTTCCCATCCTTTGTAGAGGATACGGTCCCGAATATCCCGGGCTTCTTCCAGAGAACAGCCTCGCTCCCCGGCAAAATACTCAACTTCCAGATCTCCGATATCACCGTCAAACTCCCTGGCTGAATGGTTCTCCCTCATCAGATGCCGGGTTCTTGAGAATGCCAGGATTGTACGGAAATGTGCCAGAAGAAACGGCAGTGACCGCCATCGAGCCCGAAAATCAGGGTAAAGAGTGCCGTCGATGTCAAATCCTACTGCCTTAAGTGCCATGTATTACATTACCCTCATGGGCAGGTGTGAAGCAAGTTGAAGCTACAGCGAGTTTTTTATCTTTTCTATTACCAGTTTTTTATCGGTCAAAACGATAGGTAATTCGCCCTTTTATAGGATGATCTGTATCATTATAATAAACCCAACGGCTCAAACCGTAGATAACAGCATCGTCTACCTGGGGATTGTTAGTTCGGGTTTTCAGAGTTATATCGGAAAGATCCGCACCCCGGGGTCCTTTTGAAGGACTCACCGTGAACTCAACAACCACCGGCCGCATCCCGTAAGTACGCCAATCGGCATCTTCAAGTTTATAACCCAGATAATTGACAATCAGGCTCCAGTAGTAGGGACGGTCCTGCATAGGGATAATTCCTGCAGGACCCTGTTTTTTGGAATAATCCCCGCCTACCTCTTCCATATAATAACTCTCAAGCTCTCCCCGGATTAAATCCGGAGACATCATAGTTGTACCGACAATACCTTCAACCAGGGAGGCCTCAAGAACTAGAGGCAGCGGCATATAACTGGAGATATATTCATACGCTCCAGCCCGGCCCACATCCCCTTCAGACCCGTCAAAATTCATCTCGTAGGAATTTCCATCCTCTTCACCATTCACCCGGGAAGGCTGCGGCGGAGGTGCCGGCCGGCTTTCGGGAATGGATGATTCAGCTTCAGGCTGATTCTCTTCAGGCCGGGTTGAGTCAGGGCTGGTTTCAGGTTGCAGGGGTGTGGAGCTATCAGGGGCCGCTTCCGGGGCTGTCTCCGGGAGGGATTCCTCCGGGATATCCGGCTGCTCTGATTCCTCCGGCTGATCAGGAAGAGGTCCCGGATCTACAGCAGGTGAATCTGGTGCATCCTGAACACCGATTTTAACAAGTACCGGCCCCGACCAGTCTCCGATATCCTGTACTCTGATGCGGTCCACCAGCCAGAATCCCAGAACAATAAGGATGTGAAACAGCAGGGCTATCCCAATAGATATCAGCAGATGCCGCCGGTTAAGACGGCGTCTGAGAGCCTCCCCCGACGCTCCGTGGACAGAGGGCTTTAGAACCATCGCATCCCTTGATGCTTCTATCATGGTTCATCCGTTATGGGGGCTGTTATAAGGTTAACAGCATCAACCCCGCCCCGTCTTACCTCATCGAGTACAGTAATAATCGTTTCATAGGGAACGGTTCTGCCGCCTTCCACCAGAACGGCGGCACCATCCTCCAGACGGCCCTGATCTTTCCAATCCCTCAGGGTATCCCCCAGAGAAGAGAGGGCTACCAGATCCCGGTTGAGATAGAGCTCATCCGCACCGGCTACAGTTATTCTCACCTCGGTAACCTCAACAGCTTCACTGGTTGTTGAGTCCGGCAGATTAAGCTCAATTCCCGGAGCCGTGTTGAAAACGCTGGATATCATGAAAAAAATAACCAGCTGGAACACCACATCAATCAACGGGGTGAGATCCAGGTCCACTCTGGGTTTCAGTCGCTGGCGGAGAATCACTTCCCGGCCTCCCCCTCTTCCAGGAGGAGAGTCATTTCATTCACCTGGTTCTCCATCCGGACAATCAGGGTGTTAACCCGGCCGGTGAGAGCGTTAAAAAATATCGTTGCAGGGATGGCTACGATAAGCCCGGCAGCGGTGGTAATCAAGGCCTCGGAAATACCCTTGGCCAGAATAGAGGGATCGCCCACCGAGCCGAAGCGCCCGAGAACCCCGAAGGCTTTGATATTCCCGGTTACAGTACCCAGAAGTCCGAGAAGGGGTGCAATATGGGCGATTGTACCTAATGTTCCGATATTCTTTTCCAACCTGGGAACTTCCTGGGCCGCGGTATCCTTGAGAACCTCTTTTCGCTCAAAAGAACTGCGGTTTCTATGTTCGATACCTGTTTTCAGCAGGGTACTGAAAGGTGAGGGGCTGGCATCACAGATGGCCATGGCCTCATCATAATGCCCCTTGGCAATAGCCGATTTCACCCTGAGAAAGAGCTTTTCCTCATCGGTTCGGATATTCCGAAAGTACATGTAGCGTTCGATAATAATAACAACGGCAATTACGGAGAGGAGCATGATAACCCAGAGAACGACTCCCCCTTTAACGATAAGATCCAGCATTTTAACTCCAGAGCAGGTAACAACCTGCCAATAACATAATTATAGTACGTGTATGAAAAGGTTTCACGACAACAGGGGGCTAATGAGCTTCAGGCAGAGGATTCGGTGTAAAATCCGAAGGAACATCAACCCGAACCAGCTGTACCATCACTTCGGGAACAAGGATTTCACCGGAGTCATCCCGACCGAGTTTTGCATAATGGGTTGCGTTGGCCTTTATACGGGCTGGATATGCGGGGATATCGGCAAAACCGGGAACCTGCAGCAGGGAATCTGAAACATCACCCACATCAAGTACCGCAACTCTGAAACGTCCTCTCTCCTCCTGCCCCTCTCCGCTTTCAAACCACGGGGCCAATACGGAGACATGCCAGTACTGATGAAGGGGCAACGGGTCAGGATCACCGGGTGTGGGTTCCGGCTGGAACCGGGAGTTTACCGCTGCCAGATAGACAGCCCCGGGACGCTCGGATGCCAACTGATAAAGGGCGGAAGGGAGATCATCCAGATTGTATCCCAGGTCGATCCAGTAAGGGATACCAGCCAGTTCCCCGGTATCAAGAGATTCCACTTCATCGGTACTCAGAGATTTCCCGAGCCTGGCTTCCTCGACAATCCTTGCCAGATTCCGATTCCAGTCCAACCCGAACCGGGGATCCCGTAAAAGAGACTCCAGTTCATCCCGGGCACCTCTCCCCGATGCAGAACGGGATTCACTCCATGGATTCCGGTTAACCCGAGAGGTTGGCTGACGCAGCTCATCGATATTCAGATAACGGGAACCTGGGAGTCCGGACCAGGCGGAATAAACACCGTCGGCAATCCATTTCACATAACCCGAACAGTTCATACCGGTTTCACCTTTTTCAAGAGGACCGCCATCTTGTGTATGTTCTCCCGGACGGACAGGCTGCCCGGACTCGATAAAAACGTTCAGCCCCGCACCGTTAACCGCGGCATCACTCACTTCGACAATGGAATCATCGTATCGGACAAGAGAGGCAACCATGGATTTTACATTCCTATATCCGTAAGAATCCGCGTCGGGAAACAGCATTTCCCAATCCACCGAATGTCCGGTTAAAGCGGCAATACCGGCAAACGGTGCCAGCACCAATTCTTCAAAGGAAACCGGGATAATAACATCATCTCCCAGCTGTCTGCCGTAGAGGTAAACATCCAGCCTGCTGCGTCCGTCATCTGTGGGGAATAGTCTGACAAAACTGTTCTCATCATCCTGAAGAAATATTTTTGCCTGTACAAAACTTCCGGTAAGCAGATCTTTCTTGATAACCCAGCTTCCCCTGCCCCAGATAGGATAGTTCTCCCGGGGTTCACTCCCCCGCTGATTTCTGAAAATAAGGTACCAGTGACGAACGGTTTTTCTCACTTCAAACTGAACCAGACGTCCATCGGAAAGCTGCCGGTTTATTTTGAATGGCGTTTCAACCGCCGGATATGCCGGTGCCTTAATCGCTTCTGAAAGAAGACGCCTGGTTTCATCATTCTCCGGGAAGGCCGAATCCTCAACCAGATTCCTGTAATAAACCAGATCGGCTTCATCTGCAGCAGCCCGGGACCCCAACGATACAGTCATAATCAACACGGCGGCTGCCAGCATATGTAATCGCAGGAATCCCCTGGCTCTCATTTTTTACCCTCAGTTAATTCAAGTTCAACAGGAACCAGATTAAAGCCGAATTCCCTCCGTATCTGATTTACAAGAAAACGTCTGTAGGAATCGGGAAAACCGGTTTTACGGTTGACAAAAGCAACAAAACGAACCGGTTTAATAGAAACCTGTGTAACATAGCGAACCTTAAAAGGCCGTCCCTTTTTTGTAGGAGGAGGCGTTAAGTCCACCCATTCGCCTACCGCTCGGTTCAGTTCAGAAGTATCCACTCTCCGGCTCTGCTGTCTATCAGCTTTCAATATTACATCCAGCAGATCCGCTATCCCGTACCCTTTCAATGCGGATATTGGAGTTAAAGGCGCCCAATCAAGAATGGGGAACTGAAAACGAATACGGTCCACAGCTTTTTTGAGCTTCAACTTGTCCGGGACTTTTTCATCCCATTTATTCAAAGCCATAATAACTGTTCGGCCTTTTTTTACCGCTTGAGCAGTTATTTTTTTATCCTGATCGGACAGGCCCTCATCAGCATCAATCATCAGCAGAGTAACATCCGCTTCGAACATGGCCCTGATAGCCCGGTTCACCGAATAGTACTCCACATTTTCGGCCACCCGGGATTTCCGCCGAATCCCGGCGGTATCAACAATTTTCAGTCGCCGGCCTTTATGCTCAGCCGCTCCGATAACCGTATCCCGAGTGGTACCGGCAATATCCGATACCAGAGAATACTCCTTACCGGAAAGACGGTTGGCCAGGGTGGATTTCCCGACATTCGGTTTTCCCACCAGCGCCAGGATAAGATCCGAGGGCCCTTCATCCGCCTCATCACTATCGATGTCTTCTGAAGCCAGTCGCTCCATTACCAGCTCCAGTTTGTCCCTGATAATTTCCGCCAGAGAGTCCATATTTCGACCATGAGCCGCAGAAACAGGAAGGGGATCGCCCAGACCTACCGAATAAAACTCCGAGGCCTGATAATCTTTTTCCGGAGTATCAACCTTGTTTACAACCAGAATCACCCGATCAGACTTATCCCGGAGTTCATCGACAAGCAGCTGATCTTCCGCCGTCATTTCACCCAGTTCAACCAGAAAGAGTATAAGATCGGCATCTCTAAGAGAGGATATAGACCGTTCGGCTACAATATCATCAAAGCTGTCTTCGTATTCGACTTTTACGCCACCGGTATCCACCAGCTGTACCGGAATACCGGCAATGGAACAGAATTCTTCAATAGCATCCCGGGTAACACCGGGAGTGGGATCTGTTATAGCCCTTCTCCTGCCGTACAGCCGATTAAACAGGGTGGATTTACCTACATTGGGACGTCCGGCAATTACAACCCTGGGGCGGCGTTTGTTATTACTTGTCAAGTTTGTCTCCCAGCCAACCGTTCAGATAAGACTCTACCTCATCTGCCGTAGCCATATTCATGATTCTTTCCAATGCAACGGAAGCTTCTCCGGCATTGACCGAACGGATTATACGCTTGACTGCGGGGATACTGTAAGCACTCATGGAAAGATCGTCCAGACCGAGGGCCAGAAGCATAACCGCCAACACCGGATCTCCAGCCACCTCGCCGCAGACTCCCACCGGGATACCTGCAGCCCCGGCATTTTCAACAGTCATTTTTATCAGACGCCACAGAGCCGGATGATAGGGTTGATAGAGGGAGGCTATCTTTTCATTTCCCCGGTCAACCGCCATGGTGTACTGTATTAAATCGTTGGTTCCGATGGAGAAAAAATCCGCTTTACGGGCCAGAACATCGGATATCAGAGCTGCTGAAGGTACCTCAATCATTATTCCCACCGGCAGATCTTCAGACATGGGAGTTCCCCCGGCCTCCAGATCCCTGCGTTCTTCAGCCAATATGGAAAGGGCCGAATCCAGCTCTTCCGCATTGGAGATCAACGGAAACATTACCCGCAGATTCCCGTACGCCGAAGCCCGGAGCAGTGCCCGCAGCTGTATACGGAAGATTTCTTCCTCTTCAAGACAGAACCTGATGGCCCGCCATCCCAGAAGGGGATTACTTTCATCCAATCCATCCATGGAAGTAAGCAGTTTATCACCACCCACATCGAGGGTTCTGATGGTAACCGGCATACCGTCCATTGCTTTGAGTACCTTTTCATAAGCCCTGAACTGCCGATCCTCATCCGGTTGTTCCCGGGAGTTCATAAATAAAAACTCACTACGGAACAAACCCACTCCCCGGGCATTGGATTCCAGGACCAACTCAATTTCCTCAGGAATCTCAATATTGGCCAGCAGGTTGATTCTTTTGCCGTCTAGTGTTTCAGCAGGCAAATTCCTCAAACCAACCAGTTCACTTTCCCGTTTTTCCTGTTCAAAAAGCTTTCCCCGGTAACGAATCAGGGTATTTTCATCCGGATCAACAATAACAACGCCGCGATTGCCGTCAACGATTAACAGATCGTCAGGTTTGATATTGCGGGTAATAGACCGTAAGCCGAGAACCGCCGGAATGCCCAGAGAACGGGCCAGTATTGCCGTATGAGAGGTTTTTCCTCCTGCATCCAGGGCAATCCCTCTTACCTTGTCAGGATCCAGCATTATCGTTTCTGATGGCAGCAGATTAGGAGCGACGAGAATGACTTCTTTACTTATCCTGGTAAGTGACAGCCGCTCCCGATAGAGCAGCTGGTTTGTAATTCGCCGGGCGACATCCATGAAATCCAGCGAACGTTCAGCCAGATACTCATCCCCGGAAGCCTCCAGACGAATTACCATCTCGTTAATATATTCGCTCAGTATCCATTCAACATTCTGCAGGGTTTCCGGGAGAGTTTTTTTAATTTTCTCGTTCATTTCCGGATCCTGGAGCATAAGCAGCTGGGCATCCAGCAGCTGATGTTTTCCTGAAGCTACAGCTCCCAGATTTTCCATCAGATTACGGATTTCATCAGAGGCACGATCTACGGCTGTCTGGTATCTGGACCACTCGTTTTCAACTTCAGATTCATGAAGGGAGTACTGTGGTAAGGGAATAGAATCAGCGTAATGGGCAAACACATGATGAATAGCGATGCCCGGGGATGCAGGTATGCCGTTGTATTCCTTCATTCCAATAAAATAATACGGATTATTCATACTGACTGTCAAATGAAATGCATCATACCCCGAGGCATGACTCTGTTACGCCGGGAAGAAAGATGCCTATAATACTTCTATGAGCGTTTCCCGGCAGAAAAAGAAACTGAACGACAGTAACCCAAGACGTAATCCATCAGGAATAGACAAAACCACTCTGTTCCTCAGCATCGCGGCCGTACTGCTTCTTGTACTTGTAGTACTCTTTTTGAACCGTAACTTCGTAGAGTCTCTCTTTCCCGGAAACACCCCGGCAGTCGGAAATACCGGCACCCCGGAAATTGAGCGCATTGCAAACGACGGGGCTCAGAGAAACTCAGAAGAACCTCTGGTAAACCTCGGGGTTCCTGAACAGACCGCTGAAGCATCCCCGATGAAACTGCCGGAGGAGACTCCGGAAGATGCATCAAAGGGAAATGCAACGGCCAGACTGTTCTTTATCAGGGTGAGTGACGAGGGGAAAATCAGTATCAAGAGTGTTCTCAGGCCGGTTCCCTCCAGTGGATCGCCCCTTACCACGTCAATCAGAGCTCTTCTGGAAGGTCCCCGTCCCAATGAACTCTCCAACGATGTACTCTCCCTTATTCCCGAGGGTTCCCAGTTAATCGGAGCCCGCATAGAAGGCGGTGTGGCATTCCTGGATTTCAACGAGCAGTTCCGTTTCAATGCACTGGGTATTGAGGGCTACAAGTCTCAGGTTGAGCAGATCGTCTATACAGCAACAGAATTTCCTACTGTCAGAAAGGTTCAATTTCTCGTTGAGGGCCAGAGGATTGAGTATCTCGGAGGTGAAGGTTTCTGGGTTGGCGGCCCGTTGGGACGTGAGGATTTTTAGTCAGTCTGACCTCTGTCGACGTTCGGACTCATCCAGCGCATCCTCGATACGTTTCTCCACATAGAGAGAATCGGCGGCCTTTACCCCGGACAACAGAAGGAATATTTCCGCATTCCCCTTTCGCCCGGTTATCCGGGAGGCTGCAGCATCATGGGCATAAACACCTTCTATGGGTAAATCCTTTATCAAAGATTTTAAAACATCGGCCCGGGCTTTACGGGTTCTGACAATCCCGTCAAAATTTTCTTCCACCGGCTGCTCAAACTGCGGCTTCACCAGAGCCAGAATCAGCCCTCCGCCTGTCAGGCTTAAAAGTTTCGATGCGGCGCCTCTGAGAGAGCGGAAAGACAGGTCTGCAACGGCAAAAACAGGGGGGGGATTAAAATCCTCCCGGTTCAGATTCATCAAATTCATCTGTTCATAAACCTGCACCCTCTTATCAGAGCGCAGCTTCCAGGCAAGCTGGTTGTAACCCACATCTACGGCATGGACACAGACAGCCCCCACCGAGAGAAGACAGTCGGTGAACCCTCCGGTGGAGGAACCGGCATCCAGGCACACCATGCCGGAAGGATTCAACGACATATCATCCAGGGCTCCCTCCAGCTTCAATCCGCCCCGGCCCACATACTTGTCTGTTTTCCAGATAATTTCGGCATCACCCGGGACAGCAGCCTTCGGATTACGAACTTTTTCCCCATTCACGATAATTTCACCGCAGAGTATGGCGGAATACAGACTTTTTGAATCTTTCTCCGGATAACGGGAGGTTAGTAATAATTTCAAGGGAGTCCTGCCGGAATGCAGTTTATCGGCCATTTATCAGGAATCCTCAGGAACCCGGCGGATTCTCTGAATCCCGAGAGCCTTTCCTGTTTCTGAATCAATCTCCAGAAGAACACCCTGAAGAGCCGCCGGAGCATCATGAACTTCCAATCGAATAGGCAACTGGGTTAATGACCGGCGAATAGAAAGTTCCGGCTTGGTACCGATTACACTGTCCTCGGGACCGCACATGCCCAAGTCGGTAATAACCGCTGTTCCCCCGGGTAATATTCTCTCATCACTGGTAGGCACATGAGTGTGGGTTCCCAACACGGCGGAAACCCGACCGTCCAGGGTATGAAACAAGGCTTCCTTTTCCCGTACATCCTCTGCATGAAAGTCAACAATGATACATTTTGTCTGCTCACGTAATCTGGAAACGGCCTTTTTGGCAGCCCTGAAAGGGCAATCCACCGAAGAGCCCATTCTTTCCCTGCCCTGGAGATTTAAAAAACCTATTTTGTTCCCGGTAATTTCCAGAACAACAGTCCCATGCCCCGGTACACCAGATGGATAGTTCGCAGGCCGGAGAAGGTTTTTTTCAGAATCAAGAAGAGGGAAAATATCATCTTTCTGCCAGATATGATTCCCGCTGGTAATAACAGAAACTCCCATAGAGAAAAGTTTATCCATATCCTCAGGTGTCATCCCGAAACCCTCAGCCAGATTTTCACCGTTTACGGCAACAAGCTGGGCAGCAGTTTCTTTTACAAGAGGTGAAAGGCCGACAAAGAGAGCCCGCAGGCCGGGCTTCCCAACCAGATCACCGAGAAACAGTACCCGCATGTTTTTCATGTCAGAACTCTCCTGGTACCAATTGTTTAATGAAAAAGCGCCGGAACATCATTTGACATATCCGGCGCTTATCTCTTATACAAAAAGGTACTTAACGTGCGTACTCAACTACCCGGGTTTCTCTGATAATCGTAACTCTGATTCTACCGGGGAATTTCAATTGATCTTCGATATTTTTAGCAATATCCTTGGCCAGTTGTTTTGACTGATTATCGTTAATACGCTCATGATTTACCATGATACGCAATTCACGCCCTGCCTGTATGGCAAACACCTTGTCCACACCGTCAAAACTCATGGCTATCTTCTCAAGGTTTTCAAGACGTTTGATGTAATTGTCCAGAGTTTCCCGCCGAGCTCCAGGCCGGGCTGCTGAGATAGCATCAGCCAACTGAACGATAACACCTTCCGGAGATGTTATTTCTTCATCGTCATGATGAGCGGCAATGGCATTCACAACTCTGGGCTCTTCACCCATACGTCTGGCAAGATCGCCGCCTATCTCCGCATGTCCGCCTTCACCATCAGTTTCCAAACCCTTCCCGATGTCGTGGAGCAGGGCTCCCCTCTTGGCAACGGTAACATCGGCTCCCACTTCACTGGCAATCATACCGGCAAGAATAGCAACCTCCTTGGAATGTGAAAGAACGTTCTGACCGTAACTGGTTCGGAAATGCAGCCGGCCGAGGGCACGTATTCCCTCGGGACGCATGTCGTGGATTCCGAGGTCAAAAAGCACACGCTCCCCTTCCTCATAAATAATCTGACTGATTTCCTTGGCCACTTTCTGAACAACTTCCTCAATTCGTGCCGGATGTATCCTGCCGTCCTGAATCAGCCGCTCAAGAGCCGTTTTGGCAATGGTTTTCCTGATTGGATCGAAACATGAGATGACGACAGCCTCGGGAGTATCATCAATAATGATATCAACACCGGTTAATGTCTCCAAGGTGCGGATATTACGGCCCTCACGACCGATAATCCGTCCCTTCATCTCATCATTCGGCAAACTGACAGAAGTGACGGTAATTTCCGAGCTTACCTCCGTAGCCAGACGCTGAATGGTTGTAATGAGAATGTCCCGGGCTTTCTTGTCCGCAGTAACCTGGGCTTCCTGTTCAATCTTGTTAATCAATGCCTGAGCGTCATGCTTTGCCTCATTCTCGAGACTCTGCATGAGGATCTTCTTCGCTTCCTCGGCGGAGAGACCGGAAATTCTTTCCAGCTCTGTCTGCCAACGTAATTCCTCATCTTCCAGCTTCTTGGCCCGGTTCTCAATTTCGTCCTGTCTTTGATTCAAATTTGACTGACGCTTTTCAAGTTCCGAGATTTTCCGGTCTAAATTGTCCTCTTTCTGCTGGACCCGCTTCTCATATCGCTGAAGATCTGTTCTCTGCTCACGAATCTCACGTTCAAACTGCCGACGTTCCTCAAGGATTTTATCCTGTGCCCCGAGAAGAACCTCTTTTTTGGCATTTTCCGCTTCTGATACAGCAGTCTCTTTCAGCCTGAGTGCTTTTTGTTCTGATGAAGAAAGTTGATTTTTAGCGTATAAAAACCGGATTAACCACCCGATAATAACGCCGCCGAGGGGAAGGATGATCATAAAAATAATGTTCAGCATGGTTCCCCCTATGATGCATTTTCAAACTATGATTATACAGTCGGCCAAACTATGGTCAAGGGGCAGTTTTTTTTTCTCAGGGATGCGCTTTAAAGCTATTATCAGCCAAATAAGGAATTAGAAAAAACCTTAATCATTGACAATCATGGCTAGAGGGTCGGCTGGAGGATCTTTAAAACCAAGGAAAATATATGATTGAGAGCCATGGTACAGCACGGGGAGGAACAGAGCGGACTGAATATACCGGAAATCGTTGTGACTGGTTTTTTCGGCATACAAAGATCCGGATAGATCGGGAACAAAAATCATTTTTCTATCTCTGAACCACTCAGACCACAGTGACTCATTACGGGTAATTGATAGATTTGTTGCACTCTCATCATCAAGTCCCACAGAATAATCTGTTTCCAGACCCTTGCCTGAGCCGGCAAGGAGTACTCCGCAGATGGCATTGTAGTCTTTGGAAAGGCTCATCAGTGACTTGTAAATACCTGTAGATCCCTTCTTGAAACCCTGTAGAAACCGATCGTAATCCAAGCCCTCATCAGTCCAGATCAGCTCCGGCGTCTCATTTCCGAAATCAAAACCATCTCCATAATCGTCCAGCCCTGGAAGAATACCTGTTGTTCTGGTTTTAACAAGAGTCTCCATGGAATCACCCCGTTCTACGGCAGCAACGGGCTTCGAAAGAGTATCGGTAACATTGGATGTGATACGTTCTTTTATATCATCAATTGTAAAGAATTCAACTTTCTGAATCTCGGAACTGGTAACCGGGGACTCCTCAACATCAGAATCATCCAGTTCATCCAAATCCTCAAGTTCTTCCAGTTCCTCTACTTCATCAAAATCATCAATCACTTCTTCTAAATCCTGCATTTCGGCAGGAGTCTCTTCATCATGGTGTATAGTCTCGGTCTTTTTGAACTCTTTGTCGAACATGTACAACCTGTCCTGATCAACCTTGTCAATCTCAATCAACTCCCTGGTGTCATCCGAGAGTACAACAGGGAGAACTTCCAGAACATCTTCCTCCTCGTTATCATCACTCTCAAGCGATTCCAGCTCCTCTATATCATCTGATGAAGCTTCGAAATCTGTATTTTCCGAAGTTACGCCAACAGTCTCTACCTGGATATCTGAATCATCCAGTTCTTCGACTTCATCCAGTTCTTCGACTTCATCCAGTTCTTCGACTTCATCCAGATCTTCGACTTCGTCCAATTCTTCGACTTCGTCCAGTTCTTCGACTTCATCCAGTTCTTCGACTTCATCCAGATCTTCGACTTCATCCAGTTCTTCGACTTC